>NZ_JBTVYK010000020.1:0-98044 GCF_054788135.1 Streptomyces sp. O3 | reverse complement strand
CCCCCCCGCGCGCCCCCCGCCCCCCCCCCCCCGGCCCGGGGGGGGGGGGGGGGGGGGGGCCCCCCCCGGGGCGGGGGGGGCCCCCCCGGTCCGGGGTCCGGGTTTCAGGGGCAGGCAATCAGGGCAACGGCCCTTGTCGCCCTGATGATCTGACACCATTCCCCGGGGGCCCCGTTCGTCGGATGGACGGAGCTCGTACAGGTAAGACTTGCGACCAGGGGACGGATGGGACCGCGCGGTGCGGGGCTACGAACGCCAGGAGGCTGACGTCGACCACCTCTCACGGTTCGAAGCCGAGATGGAACGGCTGAAAACCGAGCGGGAGAAGGCCGTCCAGCACGCCGAGGACCTCGGCTATCAGGTCGAGGTGCTGCGCGCCAAGCTGCACGAGGCGCGGCGCAACCTCGCGAGCCGTCCTGCCTACGACACCGCGGATCTCGGCTATCAGGCCGAGCAACTGCTGCGGAACGCCCAGGCCCAGGCCGAGCAGTTGCGCTCCGACGCGGAGCGGGAACTGCGCGAGGCGCGCGCCCAGACGCAGCGCATCCTCCAGGAGCACGCCGAGCAGCAGGCCCGGCTCCAGGCCGAGTTGCACTCCGAGGCGGTGTCCCGGCGCCAGCAGCTCGACCAGGAGCTGGCCGAGCGTCGGCAGACCGTCGAGTCGCACGTCAACGAGAACGTCGCCTGGGCCGAGCAGCTCAGGAACCGCACCGAGCAGCAGGCCCGCAGGCTCCTCGACGAGTCCCGCGCCGAGGCCGAGCAGGCGCTGGCCACCGCCCGCGCCGAGGCCGAGCGGCTGACCGCGCAGGCCGGTCAGCGCCTCAGCGAGGAGGCCGAGACCGCCCGCGCGGAGGCCGAGGCGATCCTGCGCCGGGCCCGCACCGACGCCGAGCGCCTCCTGGACGCCGCGTCCACGCAGGCCCAGGAGGCCGCCGAGCACGCCGAGCAGCTCCGCTCCAGCACCACGGCCGAGGCCGAGTCGGCCCGTCGGCAGGCCACCGAGCTGAGCCGCGGCGCAGAGCAGCGGATGCAGGAGGCCGAGGAGGCGCTGCGTACGGCGCGCGGCGAGGCCGAGAAGGTCGTCAGCGAGGCGAAGGACACCGCGGCCAAGCGGCTCGCCGAGGCCGAGGCCGCGGGCGAGCAGCGCACGCGCACCGCCAAGGAGCAGGTCGCCCGGCTGGTCGAGGAGGCCACCAAGGAGGCCGAGACCGCCAGGGCCGAGGCCCAGCAGGCGCTGGCCGACGCCCGCGCCGAGGCCGAGAAGCTGATCGCCGACGCGCGCGAGAAGGCCCGTACGGAGACCGCCGAAGAGGCCGCGTCCCAGCTGTCCAGCGCGGCCCGTACCGCCGAGGAGGTGCTCACCAAGGCCTCCGCCGACGCCAAGGCGACCACCGCCGCCGCGACCGAGGAGGCCGAGCGGGTCCGCCGCGAGGCCGAGGCCGAGGCCGACCGGCTGCGCGACGAGGCGCACGACATCGCCGCCCAGCTCAAGGGCGCGGCCAAGGACGACACCAAGGAGTACCGCGCCAAGACCGTCGAGCTCCAGGAGGAGGCGCGGCGGCTGCGCGGCGAGGCCGAGCAGCTGCGCGCGGACGCGGTCGCCGAGGGCGAGCGGATCCGGGGCGAGGCGCGGCGCGAGGCCGTCCAGCAGATCGAGGAGGCGGCGGGCTCCGCCGAGGAGCTGCTGACCAAGGCCAGGGCCGACGGGGACGAGCTGCGGACCGCCGCGACCGCCGAGGCCGAGCGGGTGCGCGCGGAGGCGATCGAGCGCGCCACCTCGCTGCGCACGCAGGCCGACGAGACCCTGGAGCGCACCCGCGCGGAGGCCGAGCGGCTCCGCGCGGAGGCCGCCGAGCAGGCCGAGGCCGTCCAGGCCGAGGCCGAGCGGGCGGCGCGGCAGCTGGCCGAGGAGGCCGAGCGGGGCGCCGCCCAGCGGCAGGCCGAGGCTGCCGCCGAGCACGAACGGCTGCGCGCCGAGGCCGATGAGCGCCTGGCCGCGGCCGAGCAGGCGGTCAGCGAGGCGGGCGCGGAGGCCGAGCGGCTGCGCCGGGAGGCCAAGGACGAGGCGGAGCGGCTGCGCACCGAGGCCGCCGAGCGGGTCCGTACGCTCCAGGCGCAGGCCGAGGCGGAGGCGGAGCGGCTGCGCGACGAGGCGGCCGCCGAGGCCGCCGAGAGCCGAGCCGACGGCGAGGCCGCCGCGGCCCGGCTGCGCAGTGAGGCCGCGGGCGAGGCGGAGCGGCTGAAGTCCGAGGCGCAGGACGGCGCCGACCGGGTGCGCGCGGAGGCGGCCGCGGCCGCGGAGCGGATCTCGGCGCAGGCCGCCGAGGAGCTGACCGCGGCCCAGGAGGAGGCCGCGCGCCGCCGTCGGGAGGCCGATGAGCTGCTGTCCGCCGCGCGCGCCGAGGCCGACCAGGAGCGGGAGCGGGCCGGGGAGCAGAGCGAGGAGCTGCTCGCGGCGGCCCGCAAGCGGGTGGACGAGGCCCAGGCCGAGGCGCAGCGGCTGGGCGAGGAGGCGGACCGGCGGGCCACCGACCTGGTCGCCGCGGCCGAGCTGACCGCCCAGCAGGTACGGGACTCCGTGGCCGGTCTTCAGGAGCAGGCCGAGGAGGAGATCGCGGGGCTGCGTTCGGCGGCCGAGCACGCCGCGGAGCGCACCACATCGGAGGCCCAGGAGGAGGCCGACCGGCTGCGCGCCGAGGCGCGCGACGAACGGGAGAGCGCCACCGCCGACGCCGCCCTGCTCAGGGCCGAGGCGCGGGAGGAGACCGACGCCGCCAAGGCCCTGGCCGAGCGCACCGCTACAGAGGCGATCGCCGAGGCCGAGCGGGTACGCGAGGAGGCGACCGAGTACGCCCAGCGGCTGCGTACCGAGGCGTCGGACGCGGTGGCGGCGGCCGAGCGGGACGCGGCGCGCACCCGCGCCGAGGCTCGCGAGGACGCCAACCGCATCCGGGGCGACGCGGCGACCCAGGCAGACACGCTGGTCAGCGAGGCGACCGGCGAGGCGGAGCGGCTGCGCGCCGACTCGACCAGCGAGGCCGAGCGGGTACGCGGCGACGCGGCGGACGAGGCGGAGCGCCTGCACACCGAGTCCACCGCCACGGCGGAACGCCTGGTCAGCGAGGCGACCGCGGAAGCCGAGCGGGTACGCGACGAGGCCGCCGCCGAGGCGGAACGGCTCGTCGGGGACGCGACGACCGAAGCCGGACGCCTGCGCGCCGAGTCCACTGCCAAGGCGGAGACCCTGGTCTCCGACGCCACCGCCGAAGCCGACCGCGTACGCGCCGAAGCGACCGCCGAAGCCGAGCGCCTGGTCGGCGACGCGACCAGCGAGGCCGAGCGGCTGCGTGCCGAAGCCGCGGACAACGTCGGCTCCGCGCAGCGCTACGCCGAGCGCACCCGCGCCGAGGCCGAGCAGGTCGCGGCGGACGCGGCCGCCGACGCGGAGCGGATCAGGAGCGAGGCGCAGGCCGAGGCCGACCGCACCCGCGACGAGGCCCGCCAGGACGCCAACAAGCGCCGCAGCGAGGCCGCCGAGCAGGTCGACCTGCTGGTGTCGGAGGCGGCGGCCGAGGCGGACAAGCTGGCGGCGGACGCGCAGGACAAGGCCCGCAAGGCCACCACGGCCGCCGAGGAGCAGGCCGACACCATGGTCGGCGCCGCCCGCAAGGAGGCCGAGCGGCTGGTCGCCGAGGCGACCGTCGAGGGCAACTCGCTGGTGGAGAAGGCCCGTACGGACGCGGACGAGCTGCTGGTCGGCGCGCGCCGGGACGCGCGGACCATAACGGAGCGCGCCGAGGAGCGCCGGGACCGGATGACCACCGAGATCGAGGAGCTGCACGAGCGGGCCCGCAAGGAGTCCGCCGAGGCGATGAAGTCCGCGGGCGAGCGGTGCGACGCGCTGGTCAAGGCCGCCGAGGAGCAGCGGGCCGAGGCGGAGAGCAAGGCCAAGGAGCTGCTCTCGGAGGCGAATTCGGAGGCTGGCCGGGTGCGGATCGCCGCCGTGAAGAAGGCCGAGCAGTTGCTCAAGGAGGCCGAGCAGAAGACGGCCAAGACGCTGCGCGAGGCGGAGCGGGTGAAGAGCGAGGCCGAGGCCGAGGCGGAGCGGCTGGTCGAGGAGGGCAAGCGCGAGCTGGAGGTCCTGGTCCGCCGGCGGGAGGACATCAACGCGGAGATCTCCCGTGTCCAGGACGTACTTGAGGCGTTGGAGTCTTTCGAGGCCCCGACCGGCGGCGGCGCGTCGGGCGGCGGCAAGTCCTCCGGCGGCAAGTCCGGCGTCAAGGCCGGGGCCACGGTGGGGCCCCCTCGTTCGGGTGGCAAGAAGTCGGATGGCTAGCGCGAACGCCAGGTCCTGTGCTTTTCAGGGACATTCCGCCTGGTATCTGGCAAGCGTTCGCTCGGTTAGCCACTCGAAAGGAGGTTCATTCTCCAGATCAAACGGGCAACTGCTCGATGACACGCCGCCTCGGCCCCTAGGATTCCCCCTATCACCTCACCGGTCTCATTCGACAGGAACCCCATGAGCGACACTTCCGCCTCCCCTTACGGCTTCGAGCAGGTGCGGCGTGGTTACGACCGCGCTCAGGTGGACGACCGCATTTCCAAGCTCGTCTCCGACCGCGACAGCGCTCTGGCCCGTATCACCGCTCTTGAGAAGCGCATCGAGGAACTCCACCTCGAGACGCAGAACGCCCAGGCACAGGTGGCCGACGCCGAGCCGTCGTACGCCGGTCTCGGTGCGCGCGTCGAGAAGATCCTCCGGCTCGCCGAGGAGGAGGCCAAGGACCTGCGCGAGGAGGCCCGCCGCGCGTCCGAGCAGCACCGCGAGCTCGCCGAGTCCGCGGCCCAGCAGGTACGCAACGACGCCGAGGCGTTCGCGGCCGAGCGCAAGACCAAGGCCGAGGACGAGGGCGTCCGGATCGTCGAGAAGGCCAAGGGCGAGGCGACCGTACTGCGCAACGAGGCGCAGAAGGACGCCCAGTCCAAGCGCGAGGAAGCCGACGCGCTGTTCGAGGAGACCCGCGCCAAGGCCGCCCAGGCCGCCGCGGACTTCGAGACCAACCTGGCCAAGCGCCGCGAGCAGTCCGAGCGTGACCTGGCCTCGCGTCAGGCCAAGGCCGAGAAGCGGCTCGCGGAGATCGAGCACCGCGCCGAGCAGCTGCGCCTGGAGGCCGAGAAGCTGCGCACCGACGCGGAGCGCCGCGCCCGCCAGACGGTGGAGACCGCGCAGCGCCAGGCCGAGGACATCGTGGCCGACGCGAACGCCAAGGCGGACCGCATCCGCAGCGAATCCGAGCGCGAGCTCGCGGCGCTCACCAACCGCCGCGACTCGATCAACGCCCAGCTGACCAACGTCCGCGAGATGCTGGCCACGCTGACCGGCGCCGCGGTGGCCGCCGCCGGGAATCCGGGCGAGGAGGAGCCGGTCACCCGCGGTGTCCCGGCCCAGCAGACCCGGTAGCTTCCAGGGAGCTCATGGGGGGTCAGGCCCGCCGCCACGCCGAGTGGCAGCGGGCCTGACCCCGTCCTAGCGTGGTCGGCATGATCGAGCTCGCAGGTCTGACCAAGCGCTACGGCGAGAAGCTCGCGGTGAACGACCTGACGTTCACCGTCCGGCCAGGCGTGATCACCGGCTTTCTCGGCCCGAACGGCGCGGGCAAGTCCACGACGATGCGGATGATGCTCGGTCTCGACCGCCCCACCGCGGGCGACGTCCTGATCGACGGCAGGCACTACGACCAGATCAGACATCCGCTGAAGTACATCGGCGCCCTCCTCGACGCCAAGGCCATGCACGGCGGGCGCAGCGCCTTCAACCATCTGCTGTGCCTGGCACAGTCCAACGGCATCCCCACCAGCCGCGTCCACGAGGTCCTGGACACCGTCGGTCTCACCGCGGTGGCCAGGAAGAAGGCCAAGGGCTTCTCGCTGGGCATGGGCCAGCGCCTGGGCATCGCGGGCGCGCTGCTCGGCGATCCGAAGATCCTGATGTTCGACGAACCGGTGAACGGGCTCGACCCGGAGGGCATCCACTGGATCCGCCATCTCATGAAGGGGCTCGCGGCCCAGGGCCGTACGGTCTTCGTGTCCTCGCACCTGATGAGCGAGATGGCCCTCACCGCCGACCACCTCGTGGTGATCGGGCAGGGGCGGCTCCTCGCGGACACCCCGATGGCCGACTTCATCAAGGACAACTCGCGTACCTATGTGCGGCTGCGCTCGCCCCAGCAGGAGCGGCTGCGCGATGTGCTGCACGAGGCCGGGGTCACCGTCGTGGAGGCCGGGAGCGGCGTCCTGGAGGTGGACGGGGTGAGTTCGGACCGGCTGGGCGAACTCGCCGCCGAACGTCAGCTCGTGCTCCATGAGCTGAGCCCGCAGCAGGCGTCGCTTGAGGACGCGTTCATGCGGCTGACCGCGGAGTCGGTGGAGTACCACGCGCACCAGCAGCCCGGCCCGCCGGACACCAACGGCTGGGACGCGACGGCGGGCGGCGGGCCCGGCGCGACCGGCGTGACCGGGTGGGGCCAGCCGCGTGCCCCGCGGAAGGAGAGCTGACCGGATGGCATCGACCCGAGTGCTGAGGTCGGAGTGGACCAAGATCAGGTCGGTCGCGTCGACGGTGTGGACGCTGGGGCTCGCCGTGGTGGTGACGATCGCGCTCGGAATACTGATCAGTATTCTGGTGCGGAATGACTTCGACAACCTGAGCGCGAACGAACAGCGGGCCTTCGATCCGACTTTCGTCAGTTTCGCCGGAATGAGCCTGGGGCAGCTGGCGATGATTGTTTTCGGTGTGCTGGTGGTGTCCAACGAGTACAGCACCGGAATGATCCGTACGTCGCTGGCCGCCGTTCCACAGCGCGCGCGATTCCTGTTCAGCAAGATCGCCGTGGCCACGGCGCTCGCACTGGTGGTCTCGCTCGCCACCAGCTTCGCCGCCTTCTTCCTCGGCCAGGCCATGCTGGGCGAGCACCGGGCCGCGCTCGGCGATCCGGGAGTGCTGCGCGCGGTGATCGGCGGCGGGCTCTATATGACGCTGATCGCGGTGTTCTCGATGGGCGTCGCGGCGATGCTGCGCAGCCCGATGCTGGCGCTGGGCATTCTGATGCCGTTCTTCTTCCTGATCTCCAACATCCTGGGGAACGTCCCGGCCACCGAGAAGGTCGGCCGGTACCTCCCCGACCAGGCGGGCAGCAAGATCATGCAGGTGGTCAGCCCGATCGACGACGACACCCCGTACGGGCCGTGGGGCGGATTCGCGATCATGGTGGTCTGGGTGGCGGCGTCCGTGATCGGCGGGTATCTCCTGCTGAAGAAGCGAGATGCTTGAGCGTTCACCCAACTAGTCCCGGCTTTCCCGGAACCGTCAGCGTGTCGCTATCCTCCTAAGTCTTACGGGGGAGCACGCGAGTGCCCCGACACCAGGAACCTGTCGATGGGTGCACAGCATGATCGAGGCAGTCGGACTGACCAAGCGCTACGGCGCGAAGACCGCCGTGTACAACCTCTCCTTCCAGGTACGGCCCGGAATGGTCACCGGCTTCCTCGGGCCCAACGGCTCGGGCAAGTCCACGACGATGCGGATGATCCTGGGGCTCGACCAGCCGACCGCGGGCCGGGTGACCATCGCCGGGCACCCCTTCCGGAACCTGCCGAACGCGCCCCGCCAGGTCGGCGCGCTGCTGGACGCCAAGGCGGTGCACGGCGGGCGCAGCGCCCGCAGCCACCTGCTCTCGCTGGCGCAGCTGTCCGGCATCCCGGCCCGCCGGGTCGACGAGGTGCTCGGCGTCGTGGGTCTGCACGAGGTGGCGAAGAAGCGCTCCAAGGGCTTCTCGCTCGGTATGGGCCAGCGCCTCGGCATCGCGGCGGCGCTGCTCGGCGACCCGCAGGTGCTGCTCTTCGACGAGCCGGTCAACGGCCTGGACCCGGAGGGCATTCTCTGGGTCCGCAACCTGATGAAGCGGCTCGCCGCGGAAGGCCGCACGGTCTTCGTCTCCTCGCACCTGATGAGCGAGATGGCCCTCACCGCCGACCACCTGATCGTGATCGGGCGCGGGCAGCTGCTGTCCGACATGAGCGTCAAGGACTTCATCTCGGCCAACTCCGCCGACTTCGCCCGCGTGCGCACCCCGCACACCGACCCCGAGCAGCGCGAGAAGCTGAGCTCGGCGCTGACCGAAGCGGGCGGCCAGGTGCTGCCCGAGCAGGACGGGGCGCTGCGGGTGACCGGTCTTCCGCTGCCCCGGATCAGCGACCTCGCGCACGACGCCGACGTACGGCTGTGGGAGCTGTCCCCGCACCAGGCCTCGCTGGAAGAGGCGTACATGCGGATGACGCAGGGCGCGGTCGACTACCGCTCCACGGCCGACCAGCGGGCCGGGCTCCAGCAGACGCTGCCCGCGCCCGGCGTGCCGGGGCAGCCGCCGGTGCCGGGGCAGGGCCAGCCGGACTGGTACGCGCCCCCGCCGCCGCAGCAGGGCGGGCAGCCGTTCGCGATGCCGCAGGATCCCGCGCAGGCCGGACCGGGTGCCGTGGGGCAGCCGAACCCGTACGCCCCGCAGCCCGCGGCGGCTCCTGCCCCGGCCGCCGCACCGGTCGCACCGGCCTCGGCTGCCGCACCGGCCGCCGACCTGACCGAGCGCGGCGACGCGCCCGCCGCCGACACCGCTGAGGCCGCCGAGCCCGCCGACACCAAGGACGCCCGATGACCACGCCGCCCATGCCGTCGACGCCGCAGCCGCAGGCCCCCGCGCAGGCCGGGCAGGCCGCCCCGCCGTTCCCTGGGCAGGCGGGTGGCACGTACACCTCGCCGATCCCGATCAAACAGACCCACATCGGGCACGCCATCGCCTCGGAGTGGACGAAGATCCGGTCGGTGCGCTCCACGATGTGGACGCTCGGGGTCATGGTCTTCCTGATGCTGGCCCTCGGCCTGCTCGTCGCCTGGGCCGTCAGCTCCGCCGACGCCGACCTGGAGGGCGAGTCCGTGCTGGGACTCGGCTTCTTCGGCGTCCTGTTCGGCTCGCTGTGCGTCATCACGCTGGGCGTGCTGACCATCGCGTCCGAGTACGGGACCGGCATGATCCGCACCACGCTCACCGCCTGCCCCAGCCGGGGCCGGGTGCTCGCCGCCAAGGCACTGGTGTTCTTCGGGCTGGTCTTCACGATCACCACGGTGATGGCCGCCGTCGTCGGCGTACTCCAGAACGCGATCGTGGACTCCGGCACCTCGACCGGCGAGGACTGGCTGCGCGCGACGGTGGGCGTGGGCCTGTACGTCGCGTCCCTGGGGCTGGTCTCGCTCGCCGTGGGCGCCCTGGTGCGGCACTCCGCGGGTGCGATCACCATCATGATCGGCGTGGTGCTGGTGCCGCTGGTGGTGGCGCTGTTCCTGTTCGTCGAGTCGATGGAGAAGGTCCGGACCGCGCTGTTCGAGTACTCGATCCCCAGCCAGATCGGCGTGCTCTACAGCAACACGGTCACCGACTCTGGCCCGCAGGGCTGGACGCCGCTGTGGATCATGCTGGGGGCCGCCGTGGTCGCCCTGGGCGGCGCCTTCGCCGCGCTGGAGTCCCGCGACGTGTGAGCCGGGCATCCACCCGCCCCGCTCAGTAGCGCGGAGCGTTCCGGGACCGCCGTACCCCCGTGGTGCGGCGGTCCCGTGCGTTCCAGCAGGCCTTGTGCCAGTGCCGACGGTCGTCCACACCGCCGAATTCCGGCCAGGCCACCACATGCGGCATCCCGGACGGGATCTCCTGGTCGCAGCCGGGGCAGCGGTACGTCTTGCCCGCCGCGCTCGCGCCCGCCACATGCCGCACCGAGAACTCCTCGCCCTGCCAGGTCTCCGTGCTCTGGAAGCCGCCGTACCGGCCGCGCTCCTCCTCGGCGCCCCTGTGTGAGGAGGCGCCGCCGCCGCGACGGGTCGGGACACGGTTCTTGCGCGGGGACACGGGGACACCTCACCGGCCGTACGGGGACTCCTGATCCCGCCCAGCCTACGCGGCGCGCGACCGGGGTAGACGCTTCTCCGCAGAACCCCACCGCGACCGCGGCCGTGCCGCTCATCATGAAATGAGCCAACCTGTGCGGCGGCCCGTGCCCTTGGCACGTGTCACGCGTTATTGCCGGTAGGGGGAGTCACCGCGTCGGCGCCGAGGAGGCAGGAGACGCCATGCGCGTAGGAAGTTTCGTACTGGCCGCGCAGTTCCCGGGCCAGGGTCAAGGGGAGGCGCTGCACCGCGCGGTGCGCACCGCGGAGGTCGCCGAAGAGGCCGGACTGGACTCGGTCTGGCTCGCCGAACACCACTTCGTGCCCTACGGCGTCTGCCCGTCGGCGGTGACCCTGGCCGCGCTGCTGCTCGGGCGCACCCGGCGGATCCGGGTCGGCACGGCGGTCTCGGTACTGCCCACCCAGCACCCGGTCGCACTCGGCGAGCAGGCCGCCCTGCTGCACCTCACCAGCGGCGGGCGGTTCTCGCTCGGCGTGGGGCGCGGCGGCCCCTGGGTCGACCTGGAGGTCTTCGGCTCAGGCGCGGCGGCGTATGAGACGGGGTTCCCGGAGTCGCTCGACCTGCTGCGGCGCTGGCTGAGCGAGCCCCGCGTCGCGGCCTCCGGCGACCGTTTCGCCTTTCGTGAGGTCGCCGTCGTACCGCGTCCGGACGAGGCGCTCAGCGGCCAGGACGGGCCCGAGGTGATCGTCGCCTGCACCTCGCCCGCGAGTGTCCGGCTGGCGGCGGAGCGCGGCCTGCCCATGCTGCTCGGGATGCACGTCGGGGACGACGAGAAGGCCGAGATGGTCGCCGCCTGGCGCGGCCACGCGCTGGCGGCGGGGCTGCCGCCGGAGCGGGTCGCCGCCGCCGGTCATGTCTCGGCCGGGGTGGCCCAGGTCGCGGACCGTACGCGGCACGCCGCGGAGACCCTGCTGAAGGCCATGCCGGGTTGGCTGAAAGCCGGGCTCGACGCCCATGTCACCGTGGACGGGCGGGTGCGCGCGATGCGGGACCCGGTGGCGTACACCGAACTCCTGTGCAGGCTGCACCCGGTGGGCACGCCCCGGCTCTGCGCGGACCGGCTGGCGGCGACGTCGGAGCGTACGGGCATCACGCGCTTCGCGCTCCTGGTGGAGGGCTCCGGCGACCTGGCGGCCACGGAGGACAACGTACGACGGCTCGGCGCCGAGGTACTCCCCCGGCTGGGCTAGACACTCCCCCGACTGAGCCGAGGGCCGCCCATGGGTCCCCGAGGCCCTGGCCCGCGACCGCGGCCGGGCTGCCGCTCCGGTACCTGTACACCTCCCGCGTACGGAGCGGCAGCGACTCGGCTCAGCAGTCCCTGAGTTCCGGCGACTGGTTCAGCAACTGGCCCCGGATCGAGGTGAACCGGGCCAGTCGGTCGTCAGCCGTGGAGTCCAGCGGAAAGACCGCGACGCGGTGGCAGTTCTGGAAGGCGAGGCGCACTCCGAAGTGCCTCTCCAGCGCACCGCGTATCGCGTCGCTGGCCAGCGCACGCAGAAGCTGGCCACGCGCCTGCTCATCCGGCGGCGGCGTCTGGTTGTCGGCGAACTCACCGCCGTCGACCTTCAGCTGAGCCACCAGGGAGCTGACCATCTCCCACGCGTAGGGCAGGGAGGTCCGGACGCAGTCGACGAAGGCGGCTTCGTCGACCTCGCCTCGCTCGGCCTGTTCCAACAGTGCCGGTGAGACGTCGAGCGACATGAGTTCTCCTCTCGCGCCCCCGCGGCGAGCGAGGGCTGACGGACAGGCAGGGAGACCGCCTACGCAGCGTGCACGCGCCACGACCTCCCGCTTATACGGTAAGCATCGTGTCCGCCCCGCACCAGGAGAATGCACGTACAAC
Organism: Streptomyces sp. O3; assembly: GCF_054788135.1. Taxonomy (NCBI): domain Bacteria; kingdom Bacillati; phylum Actinomycetota; class Actinomycetes; order Kitasatosporales; family Streptomycetaceae; genus Streptomyces; species Streptomyces sp. O3. The sequence continues at coordinate 86,188 of NZ_JBTVYK010000020.1, read as the reverse complement.
TGGCCAATAACGAACGGGGGTTTACTGGATATAAGGGGCGGCCCTGTGAGGGCGCGCGGGCGGGCGGGACGAGCGGACCGCGTGTGCCCCAGGGGACGGATCGCACGTGGCCGAGAGGGACGAATCGCGTGCGAGCCCGGTGGTCGAGTAGCGTTGCCGACCATGCGTCTTGTCATCGCCCGCTGCTCCGTGGACTACGCGGGCAGGCTCACCGCCCATCTGCCCCTCGCGCCCCGTCTGATCCTGGTCAAGGCGGACGGCAGCGTCTCCGTCCACGCGGACGACCGGGCCTACAAGCCCCTCAACTGGATGTCCCCGCCCTGCACGCTGAAGGAGGGCACCGGCGACGAGACCGGTGTATGGACCGTCGTCAACAAGGCGGGCGAGAAGCTCATCATCACGATGGAGGAGGTCCTGCACGACTCGTCGCACGAGTTGGGCGTGGACCCCGGTCTCATCAAGGACGGCGTGGAAGCACACCTCCAGGAGCTGCTCGCCGACCGGATCGAGACGCTCGGCGAGGGCTACACGCTGATCCGCCGCGAGTATCCGACGGCCATCGGGCCGGTCGACATCCTGTGCCGGGACGCGGACGGCGCGACCGTCGCCGTGGAGATCAAGCGCCGCGGCGAGATCGACGGCGTGGAGCAGCTGACCCGCTATCTGGAGCTGCTCAACCGTGACCCGCACCTGGCGCCCGTACGGGGTGTGTTCGCCGCCCAGGAGATCAAGCCGCAGGCGCGGGTCCTGGCGACGGACCGGGGCATCGGGTGCGCGGTGCTCGACTATGACGCGCTGCGCGGTATCGAGGACGACAAGCTGAGGCTGTTCTAGGACCTGACCCGCCGGACGCCCTGGCCGGGGCTCCGGCCGGTCCCGGCCGGAGCTCTCGGCTCCCCGGCCGGCCGTTCTTTGGCCGATACGGCGCGTGCCGCGCCGCCCGGAGGTGCTCCGGGCGGCGCGGCACGGTCGTGTCCGGGGGCTCTGGCGACGCGCCGCGGTCCGTCAGATGACGGAGTCCGACGCGGTCGGCGAGTCCTCGGGGCCGTCGCCGCTCGCGGGCGCGCTGCTGCTCGCCGGGGCGGTGGACGTCGGGGCGCTCGCCGACGTCGTGGTGCCGGGTGTGGTCTCCTCCGGCGGCTGCTCGGTGGTCGGCTCAGGCTCCGGGTCCGGCTCCTGGGTGGTCGGCTCCGGGTCGGTGGGGTCCGCATCGCTCGGCTCCGGCTCCGGGTCATCGGTGGCCGGGTCCGAGTCGGTGGGGTCCGGGTCGGTCGGGTCGCCGCCGCCGGGGTCCGGGTTGGTGGGTTCCGGCCAGGTCGGGTCGGGCCGCGTGGGGTCCGGGGAGGTCGGCTGGCTGCCCGACGCGGACGGGTCCGGGGTCTCGGACGTGTCGGGGCTGGTGGACGGGTCGCCGCTCGGCTCGCCGGTGTGGCCACCCGGTTCGTCCGTGCCCTGGACGACGCCGGGGACACCGCCGCCACCGGGGTGGCTGGTGACGGTGGTGCTGCCGGGGGCCTTGGCCGACGGGTCCGCGGGGCGGCCGTCGTCGCCGCTGTCCTGGCTGGCCGACGGGTTCGGCTTGACGGTGTTGGCGGGCGGCTCCTCGCCCGATGTGGCGCCGAGGGTCACCACCGTGCCGAGTACGGCCACGAGCAGGGCGCCCGCGCCTCCGGCGACCAGATTGCGCCGGGCCCCGGTGAGGAAGGTGCGGCGGGTTCCGGCCATGGCGGGACGACCGCCGCCGAAGACGGGCGACGGGGCCCGGCTGACCAGAGTCTCGTCGGTCTTCTCGTTCGGCGGCTCGGGGAGCGACAGGGCCGCGGGTATGCCGGGCGCAGGCGTGCCCGGCCTGGGTACGCCGGACGCGGGTATGCCGGACGCGGGTACGCCGGGAGTGAGCGGGCCGGGCGAGGGGGTGCCCGTCGCGGGTGTGCCGACCATGCCGCCGAGCGGCGACGCCGACGCGTCGTACCGCGCGGCCGGTACCTCCTCTCCCGCCGGGGTGCGCCCGCCGTACACGACGCCGCCCGAGCGGTCGGCGACCAGCGCCAGCGCCCGGCGTCCGGCGACCGTGCCGCGCTTGTCCGCGAGTACGCCGCGCATGCCGATGGACGCTTCGAGTTCCGCCCTGGCGCGGTCCAGCTGGCCGCCGAGCAGCGCGAGTATCCCGAGGTCGTGGTGGAAGTACGCCTCTTCGGCGACCTCGCCCGCGCGCCGCGCCGCCTCAAGGCCGGTGCGCAGCGCACGCTCCCAGGCGCTCCAGCCGAGCCCGGCCGCGAACGCCGGGGCGGCCGTACGCGCGAGCAGCACGGCACAGCTCGGCTGCCCCGAGTCCCCGCCGGAGACCTGGGCGGTCAGCGCGGCCAGGATCGCGTCCGCCTCGGCGACGGCGCGCCGCGGGGTGACCGACGGGTGCCCCGCCCACCAGGCGTAGTGCTGGGCCGCGGTGTGCGCGCGCTCGGCCGCGTCGTCGCCGTACCCGGCCGCCGTCAGCTGGGCGCGCACCCCGGCCGCGAGCCGGTAGCCGGAGCCGACCGGGGTGACCAGGGCGACGCCCGCCAGCTCGCCGAGCGCGGCGTCCGCGTGGGTGTCCCCGACCAGCGCGGGCAGATGCGCCTGGTGCGGGACCTCGCCGCCGAGCGCGACGGCGAACCGGAGCGCGGCGCGGGCCGACTCGCTCAGCCGGGAGGCGAGCAGCTCGGCGGGCGCGGCGCCTTCGGCGAGGGTCGGCAGCGGCGGTACGGCGGAGCCGTCGTCGGCCCCGTCGGCCCCGTCGGCCCCGTCGGCGTCCGGGTCGGCGAGTTGCCGGTCGCGCTGGAGCAGCAGCGCCCCGGCCTGGACGAAGCGCAGCGGCAGGCCCTCGGACTCGAACCACAGGTCGCCGGCCCAGCTCGCCTCGTCCTCGGTGAGGGCGCGGTCCACACAGCGCGCCAGGAGTTCGAGGCCGCCGCCGCGGCTGAGCCCGCCGAGGAAGACCTCCTCGATGTGCGAGTCGGAGGACGGGGCGGGGACGTCGGGCGTCGCGGCGAACAGGAAGGCGCACTCGGGGGTGGCGGCCAGGACCTCGTCGAGCGCGGCCGCGCCGAACTCCAGGTCGTCCACGACGACGACCGCGCCGATGCCGCCGACCAGTTCGAGCAGTTCGGCGCGGTCGGGGCGGTAGCCGTCGGCCGTGAAAACGGCCGCGTACAGCTCGAAGAGCAGGTCGGTCGCGCCGCGGCGGTGGCCGCTGAGCCGGATGACGCCGTCGGGCGCGAGGTCCGCGCAGTCCTTGGCGACGGCGTCGATGAGGCTCGTACGGCCCGATCCCGCGGGCCCGGTGAGCCGCACCGAGCGTCCGCGCGCGAGCAGGCGCGCCAGCCGCTCGCGCTCCTCCCCGCGCTCCAGGAGCGGCGGCTCGGCGCCGAGACCGGCGACGCCGTTCGGCGGCGCGGGCGGGAGGGCCGCGCGGCGGCGCTCGGCTCGCTCCGCGCTGGTCTGTCTGCGCGGCCGCGGCGGCAGCTGGCCAGGCGGGCAGGGTTCGATCTCGCTGCCGTCGACGGGGTTGACCGTCAGCAGGAAGTCGCCCGAGACCACCTGGACGACGCGGCTGGGCGCGGGGCCGCCGGAGTCGGGCGGGAGCGCGTCCCACGGCGGGCCCGCGCCGCCCGGATCGTCTCCGCGCGCGTCGAAGGCGCCTCGGGCGGCGCGGCCGCCGCCCGGTATGTCGTCGTCGTGTCCGTGCTCTTCCGGCATCTGGTTGATCGGGTCCATGGCTCAAGCCCCCCAAAAGCGTCGTATGCGTCGGCTCCCCGGCCTTTCGCACACTCCCGCCGCGCCTCACGGCCCGGCGGAACCCCCTCCGTCGCATCTGGTCCGGCGCTCTCCCGTCGCACAGGCGTGCAAGAGCGAGCGTCCGAACCTTAGAACGAGCCCCAGTATCGCGGAACACTCGGGGTCCCGCGCCGTCCACGACGTCACAGTCTTATGAGGATTGCGCGGGTGGCCCTGGCTGCCCCTGGTACGGCCCTTACAGGGGGTGTGCGCCGATTCCGCCCTCGATCGCCAGGATGCGGTGCAGCCGGGTCGCCACCAGCAGCCGCTGCGTCTGCGGCGGTACGTTGCGCAGCACCAGGCGGCGGCCGCAGCGGCCCGCCTGGCGGTGCGCCCCCATGATCACGCCGAGTCCGGTGGCGTCCAGCGCATCGAGGCCCGAGAGGTCGACAACGAGGTCCCCGACGCCTTCGTCCAGAGCCGACTGCAGGACAGTCCGGGCGTCCGCCGCGCTTCGGACGTCGAGGCGGCCCCCGACGGTCAGCTCGGCGTGGTCGCCCCTGATGTGCATATGCGCTCCCCGAGAGTGCTGCGAGTGCTGCGTCGTCATGCCACCGCTGTCACCGTGGCCTCATGTCATCTCACTGAACTGACGGGCTCGCGGGCGCGGAAGTTGTCGTCCGTAAGCGAACCGATACCCAACTTCACCCGCGAGAGGGACCCGGCGGTCTCAGTGCTGGTAGAAACCCTGACCGCTCTTGCGTCCGATGTCCCCGGCGTCGACCATGCGGCGCATCAGCTCCGGCGGGGCGAACTTCTCGTCCTGGGACTCGGTGTAGATGTTCTCCGTCGCGTGCAGCAGGATGTCGACGCCGGTCAGGTCGGCGGTCGCCAGCGGTCCCATGGCGTGGCCGAAGCCCAGCTTGCAGGCGATGTCGATGTCCTCGGCGGTGGCGACGCCCGACTCGTACAGCTTGGCGGCCTCGACGACCAGGGCCGAGATCAGCCGGGTGGTGACGAAGCCCGCGACGTCACGGTTGACGACGATGCAGGTCTTGCCGACCGACTCGGCGAACTCGCGCGTGGCGGCGAGGGTTTCGTCGCTGGTCTTGTAGCCGCGCACCAGCTCGCAGAGCTGCATCATCGGCACCGGCGAGAAGAAGTGCGCGCCGATGACCCGCTCCGGGCGCTGCGTCACGGCCGCGATCTTGGTGATCGGGATGGCGGAGGTGTTCGAGGCGAGGATCGTCTCGTCCTTCACCAGCTCGTCGAGGCTCCGGAAGATCTCGTGCTTGACCTCGAGCTTCTCGAACACGGCCTCGACGACGATGTCGGCGTCGGCGGCCGCGCCCAGGTCGGTGGTGGTGCTGATCCGGGCCAGCGCCGCCTCGGCGTCGTCGGCGCTCATCCTGCCCTTGGCGACGAACTTGCCGTACGAGGCCTTGATGCCGTCCGTGCCGCGGATGAGCGCGGCGTCGGTGACATCGCGCAGCACCACGTCCCAGCCCGCCTGAGCGGAGACCTGAGCGATCCCGGACCCCATGAGTCCGGCTCCGATGACGGCGAGCTTCCTGGCCACTGTGCGATCCCCTCACGTACTAACACGCTGTTTACGTGTGCTCACGGCGGAGACTAGTGCCCGTGAGGCCCGTTCGGGGCGTGACGAGATGCGCGTCACGCCCCATCCGACGGAGATCACACCACGGGCGGTCACCGGACGTGCCGCACGGCGTAGTTGAGGCCGTTTTCGCCCGGATCTCCACGGGAGTAACCTCGGCGGCATGGTCATTCTGTCGCGCATTTACACCCGTACCGGGGACCAGGGCACCACGGCACTCGGAGACATGAGCCGTACGGCCAAGACCGACCCGCGGATCGGCGCCTACGCCGACGCCAACGAGGCGAACGCCGCCATCGGCACGGCCCTGGCGTTCGGGCAGCTCCCCGAGGAGGTCGTCAAGGTCCTCGTCCGGGTCCAGAACGACCTGTTCGACGTGGGGGCCGACCTGTCCACGCCGGTCGTCGAGAATCCCGAGTACCCGCCGCTGCGCGTCGAGCAGCACTACATCGACAAGCTGGAGGCGGACTGCGACGCCTTCAACGAGCGGCTGGAGAAGCTCCGTTCCTTCATCCTGCCGGGCGGGACCCCCGGCGCGGCCCTGCTGCACCAGGCGTGCACGGTGGTGCGCCGGGCCGAGCGGTCGACCTGGGCGGCGTTCGACGCGCACGGCGAGACGATGAACCCGCTGACCGCGACCTACCTCAACCGCCTGTCCGACCTGCTGTTCATCCTCGCGCGGCTGGCGAACAAGGAGGTCGGGGACGTGCTCTGGGTACCGGGCGGTGAACGCTAGCCAGCGCCGGGCCCGGCGTGCGTCAGTGCCGGGTCAGGGGTGAGCGGGAGGGGGGCTCGGCGCTGGCGGGGGCCTTCTTCGGGAAGAGCGTGTAGCTCCCGGCCCACACCACGTTGACGCCGATCACGAAGAGCATCGTCTGCTGCCAGCCCTGGAGCGTGCCGGTGTCGCCGTCCGCGCCGACGTACCAGACGGCGGCCTGGAGCAGCGCCATGGCGACGCCCGCGGCCAGGATCCACCGCGCCGCGAGCTTCCACTCGTACACGGCGCGTGCCGTCCCGTACCTCGGTGGCCTGACCGGCGGCGGACCGCCCGCGAACCGGTGCGCGAAGCGCGCGTCCGCCCACTTGAGGGTGCGGTGCCCGAGCCCGGCCGAGTAGCCGATGTAGACGGCGGCCAGGCCGTGCTTCCAGTCCGGCTGGGCGCCGTTCTTCAGATCCACGGCGGTCACCACGAGCAGCACGATCTCCAGCAGCGGCTCACAGAGCAGCAGCGCGAGCCCGGCCCGCGGCATCTTCGCCAGGTAGCGCAGGGCGAGCCCCGCGGCCAGCAGCACCCAGAAGCCGACCTCGCAGACGACGATCAGTGTGACGATCACGGCGGCTCTCCTCTCGGGCCGTCTCGGGCCCCCGTCTTGGGACCCCTCCAGCATCCCGTCGCCTCGTCGGCCGGTCGTCGTCGCCGGTGACGACGTACGACTGCATCCTTCGATGTACTCGGCGGCGCCCCGCACTCCCCCTCCGTGCGGAGGTCGCGGCACCGCCGACCGTGTTGGATAGGGGGTGTGACCGCACCCGCCCGCCCGCACCGCGACGACGTCCTCATCGCGGTCGTCAGCCTGCTCAGCGGGGTACTGCTGTGGGCGCTCGGGCTGCATATGAACGGCGGGCGGCTGCTCGGCGGCCCCTGGACGCTGCTGCCGCTCGCGGTGATGTCCGCGCTGGCGCTGCTGCGCAGGACAGCGCCCGCCGCCGCGCTGTCCGTGGGCACGCTCGCGCTGGTCGCGGACCAGTGCACGCCCGGCAGCCTGGTGACCGTGGTGCTGTACGCCGACCTGTTCTACGCGGCCGTGCTGTACGGCACCCCGGCGGCGGCCCGCCGCCTGCCCAGGGTCGCCGCGCTCGTCACGGTCGCGGTCACGGTGGGCACGCTGGCCTGGCTCCGCAGCCCCGAAGCGCTGCTGCTGGGCGCGGTGACCGGCTTCGTGACGCTCGCCCCCGCCACCACCGGCGTGGTCGTACGCAATCACCGGGACGCCGCCGAGGCGGCCCGGCTGCGCGCCGAGCAGACCGCGCTGCTCGCCGAGATGGACCGGGCCCAGGCGGTCACGGCCGAGCGCGCCAGGATGGCCCGCGAGCTGCACGACATGGTCGCGGGGCACCTCTCCGCGATCGCCATCCACTCCACTGCGGCGCTGTCCATCGACGAACCGGACACGTCCCGTGACGCGCTCGGCGTGATCCGCGAGAACAGCGTCGAAGGGCTGGCCGAGATGCGCCGTCTGATCGGCCTGCTGAGGGAGTCGGACGCCGAGCGGGAACCCGCCGCCGCGCCAACCCTGGACGGCCTGGCCGCCCTGGTGGAGCAGGCCCGCGCGAGCGGCGCGGCCAGCGGCCTGGCCTTCGCCCTCGACGACGCGCGCCCCGGCACGCCGTCCGCGCGGTTGCCCGCGCCGGTCGCGCTGGCCGCGTACCGCATCGTGCAGGAGTCGCTGACGAACGCGCTCAAGCACGCCGCGCCCGGCGAGGTGTCGGTGTCCCTGGCACAGCGGGACGGCTCGCTCACCGTCCGGGTGACCAGCCCCTTCGGGGAGCGCCCAGGGCCGCGCGCGCCGGGTTCGGGCGCGGGTCTGGTGGGCATGCGCGAGCGGGTGGCCCTGCTCGGCGGTGAGCTCACCGCGGGGCCGGTCGCCGACCAGGACGACGGCGGCACGAAGGTCTGGCGGGTCGCGGCGACCCTGCCGACGAGGGAGGACCCGGCGTGAACCCGCAGCAGTCGGCACAGCGGCCGGTCCGGGTGCTGATCGCCGAGGACCAGTCCGCCGTACGCGCGGGTCTGGCGCTGATTCTGCGCAGCGCGCGGGACATCGAGGTGGTCGGTGAGGCGTCGGACGGCGAGCAGGCGGTGGCGCTGGCCCGCGAGCTGCGTCCCGACCTGGTGCTGATGGACGTCCAGATGCCGCGTCTGGACGGGGTCTCGGCGACCCGGCGGGTGGTCGCCGAGGGGCTGGCCGACGTGCTGGTGCTGACCACGTTCGACCTGGACGCGTACGTGTTCGGGGCGCTACGGGCGGGCGCGTCGGGCTTCCTGCTGAAGCAGACCGAGGCCCAGGACCTGCTGACCGCGGTGCGCACGGTCGCCCGTGGTGACGGACTGATCTCCCCGGCGGTCACTCGGCGGCTGATCGCCGAGTTCGCCGCCACGCCGGAGCGCGACGCCCAGACGCCCGACCCGGCCGTCCTTCAGGCGCTCACCAGGCGTGAACGCGAGGTGCTGTCCTGCCTGGGCCAGGGCCTGTCGAACGCGGAGATCGCACAGCGCCTGGCCATGGCGGAGGCCACGGTGAAGACCCATGTAAGCCGCCTGCTCGGCAAGCTGGACCTACGCAGCAGAGTGCAGGCGGCGGTACTGGCACGCGAGCACGGGGTATGAGCGCGCCCCGTAGGGGCGCGGGGAACTGCGCGATCAACCACGACGCAACCCGCACCCGCAAAACAACACACCGCGGCACCCCGCGATGCGCCCGGCGCCAAGGCGCCCAGCGCCTTAGGCGACGTTGACCCGCTGCCCAGGCGGCGCCGCCTCCAACCACGCCAGAAACCCCGTGAGCGCGTCCTCGCTCATCGCCAGCTCCAGCCGGACGCCGCGGTGGCGGCAGCCCAGGATGACCGCGTCCGAGAGCAGCGCGAGCTCCTCCTCGCCGTCCGGCGCGCGGCGGTGCGTCACCTCGATCGCCGCGCGCTCCAGCACACGGCGCGGCCTGGGCGCGTAGGAGAAGACCCGGAACCATTCGACCCGGTCGCCGTTGTAGCGGGCCACGCCGTAGCTCCAGCCCTTGCCGGAGGGGTCGGGCTCCTCGGGGGTGTTCCAGCGCAGGCTGCAGTCGAACGTTCCGCCCGAGCGCTGGATGAGGCGTCGGCGCAGGCCGAAGACGAACAGTCCCAGCAACACCAGCACGACCACCAGCGCGCCCACGAGCAGAGCGAGGAACATCAACGCCGACCTCCTCGCATCATCCAGGCGGGGTTTCCCCTGCGTGAGCCTACTGGTATCCGTACTGCCTCAGCCGCGGCCCGGTCTGGAAGGTCCAGTCCGGGCCGCGGCTGAGGCATCTGTGCGTTCTGGTCGCGCTCGGTCAGCGCGCCGCCGTCACCGCGCGGATGCGGACCTCGGCGCGCCGTTCGGCGGCCGCGTCGGCCTCCGACTGGGCGCGCTCCAGGGAGCGCTCCGCCCGGTCGACGTCGATCTCGTCGGCGAGCTCGGCGATCTCTGCCAGGATCGAGAGCTTGTCGTCCGCGAACGAGAGGAAACCGCCGTGCACAGCGGCGAGGACGTTCTCCCCGCCACTGGTACGGATGGTCACCAGGCCCGCCTCCAGCACACCGAGCAGCGGCTGGTGACCGGCCATGAGGCCGATGTCGCCGGAGGTGGTGCGGGCGACGACCAGGGTGGCCTCGCCGGACCAGACGTTACGGTCCGCGGCGACCAGCTCGACATGCAGCTCAGCAGCCAAGGGGGCTCCTCGGGTCACCACCCGGCCGTTGCGCCGGGTGTCAGGTCAAATTCTAGTGGGCGTTTCGCAGGGGGCGGGACGGGCCCGCCCCCCGCGACGAGTGCGGTGCTCTGTCGAGCCCCGGCTCAGGAGACGCCGAGCTCCTTGGCCTTCGCCTTGAGGTCGTCGATGCCACCGCACATGAAGAACGCGGCCTCGGGGAAGTGGTCGTACTCGCCGTCGCAGATCGCGTTGAACGCGGCGATCGACTCGTCGAGCGGCACGTCCGAACCGTCCAGGCCGGTGAACTGCTTGGCGGCGTGGGTGTTCTGCGACAGGAAGCGCTCGACGCGACGGGCGCGGTGGACGACCAGCTTGTCCTCTTCGCCCAGCTCGTCGATGCCGAGGATCGCGATGATGTCCTGGAGGTCCTTGTACTTCTGCAGGATCCCCTTGACGCGGCTGGCGGTCGCGTAGTGGTCCTGGCTGATGTAGCGCGGGTCCAGGATGCGGGACGTCGAGTCCAGCGGGTCCACCGCCGGGTAGATGCCCTTCTCCGAGATCGGGCGCGACAGCACGGTCGTCGCGTCGAGGTGCGCGAAGGTCGTGGCCGGGGCCGGGTCGGTCAGGTCGTCCGCGGGGACGTAGATCGCCTGCATCGAGGTGATCGAGTGACCGCGGGTCGAGGTGATGCGCTCCTGGAGGAGGCCCATCTCGTCGGCCAGGGTCGGCTGGTAGCCCACCGCGGAGGGCATGCGGCCCAGCAGCGTGGAGACCTCGGAGCCGGCCTGGGTGAAGCGGAAGATGTTGTCGATGAAGAACAGCACGTCCTGCTTCTGCACATCGCGGAAGTACTCCGCCATGGTCAGACCGGCCAGGGCGACGCGCAGACGGGTGCCCGGCGGCTCGTCCATCTGGCCGAAGACCAGCGCGGTCTTGTCCAGAACGCCCGACTCGTCCATCTCGTCGATGAGGTCGTTGCCCTCACGGGTGCGCTCACCGACGCCGGCGAACACGGAAACGCCCTCGTGCAGCTTCGCCACACGCATGATCATTTCCTGGATGAGGACGGTCTTGCCGACGCCGGCGCCGCCGAACAGACCGATCTTTCCACCCTTGACGTACGGGGTGAGAAGGTCGACGACCTTCAGGCCGGTCTCGAACATCTCGGTCTTGGACTCGAGCTGGTCGAAGGCGGGGGCCTTGCGGTGGATCGCCCAGCGCTCGGACTCCTTGCCGTTCTCCTCCGGCAGGTTCAGCACCTCACCGAGGGTGTTGAACACCTTGCCCTTGGTGAAGTCGCCGACCGGCACCGTGATGCCCTCGCCGGTGTCGGTCACCGGAGCCTGGCGGACCAGGCCGTCGGTGGGCTGCATCGAGATCGCGCGGATCACGCCGTCGCCCAGGTGCTGGGCGACCTCGAGGGTCAGCGTCTTGGTCGCGCCGTCCTCGGACGGGTCGGCGACCTCGACGTGCAGCGCGTTGTAGATCTCCGGCATCGCGTCGACGGGGAACTCCACGTCGACGACCGGGCCGATGACCCGCGCGACGCGGCCAGTGGCCACGCCAGCGGCAGGGGCCGTCTCAGCTGTGGTGGTCATTACTTGTCACTCCCCGCGGTCGCGTCGGCCAGGGCACTCGCGCCGCCGACGATCTCGCTGATTTCCTGGGTGATTTCGGCCTGTCGGGCCGCGTTGGCAAGCCTGGAGAGGTTGTGGATCAGGTCTCCGGCGTTGTCGGTCGCCGACTTCATCGCGCGGCGGCGTGCGGCGTGCTCGGAAGCGGCCGCCTGCAGCAGCGCGTTGTAGACGCGGCTCTCGACGTACCGCGGCAGCAGGGCGTCGAGGACGTCCTCGGCCGACGGCTCGAAGTCGAACAGCGGTCGGATCTCAGCGCCCTTGACGTGCACCTCGGCCGACTCCTCGGCGGTGCTCGGCGTGAGGCTGAGCGGCAGCATCCGCTGCTCGACCGGCGTCTGCGTCATCATCGAGACGAACTCGGTGAAGACGATGTGGAGTTCGTCCACGCCGCCGTCGGCCGTGTCCCGCTGGACCGCCTCGATCAGCGGCGCGGCCACCCGCTTGGCGTCCGCGTAGCCGGGGTTGTCGGTGAATCCGGTCCACGACTCCGCGACCGCGCGGTTGCGGAAGTTGTAGTACGCGAGTCCCTTGCGGCCGACGATGTACGTGTCGACGTGCTTACGCTCGTTCGTCAGCTGCGTGGTGAGGTGCTCGGCCGCCTTGATGGCGTTGGACGAGTACCCACCGGCCAGACCGCGGTCGCTCGTGATGAGCAGGACAGCGGCCCGAGTCGGGTTCTCCGCCTCGGTGGTCAGCGCGTGCTTGTTGTTCGCACCGGTGGCCACCGCGGTGACCGCGCGGGTCAGCTCGGTCGCGTACGGAGCCGAGGCCGCCACCTTGCGCTGCGCCTTGACGACACGCGAGGCGGCGATCATCTCCATCGCCTTGGTGATCTTCTTCGTCGCGGTGACGGACCGGATGCGACGCTTGTAGACCCGGAGCTGGGCTCCCATGAGTCAGGTCCCTTCCGTCGTCACTTGGAGACGTCAGCGGCAGCCGGAGCGTCCTCGCCGAGCAGCTTGCCGTCCGAGGTCTCGAACTGCTTCTTGAACTCGGCGATGGCGTCCGAGACGGCGGTCAGAGTGTCGTCCGACATCTTCGCGCCCTCCTTGATGGAGGTCATCAGGCCCTGCTCCTTGCGGTGCAGGTAGTCAAGGAGCTCGCTCTCGAAGCGGCGCACGTCGGCGACCGGGACGTCGTCCATCCGGCCGGTGGTGCCCGCCCAGACCGAGACGACCTGGTCCTCGGTGGCCATCGGCTCGTACTGCTGCTGCTTGAGCAGCTCGACCATCCGCTGACCGCGCTCCAGGGAGGCCTTGGACGCGGCGTCCAGGTCGGAACCGAAGGCGGCGAACGCCTCCAGCTCACGGTACTGGGCGAGGTCCACACGGAGCCGTCCGGAGACCTGCTTCATCGCCTTGTGCTGCGCGGAGCCACCGACTCGGGAGACCGAGATACCGACGTTCAGCGCGGGGCGCTGACCGGCGTTGAACAGGTCCGACTCCAGGAAGCACTGGCCGTCGGTGATGGAGATGACGTTGGTCGGGATGAACGCCGACACGTCGTTGGCCTTGGTCTCGACGATCGGCAGACCCGTCATCGAGCCCTTGCCCATCTCGTCGGAGAGCTTGGCGCAGCGCTCCAGCAGGCGCGAGTGCAGGTAGAAGACGTCACCCGGATAGGCCTCACGGCCCGGCGGGCGGCGCAGCAGCAGGGACACGGCGCGGTAGGCGTCGGCCTGCTTCGAGAGGTCGTCGAAGACGATGAGGACGTGCTTGCCCTCGTACATCCACTGCTGGCCGATGGCCGAACCGGTGTACGGCGCCAGGTACTTGAAGCCGGCCGGGTCGGACGCCGGGGCGGCGACGATGGTCGTGTACTCCAGCGCTCCGGCCTCCTCCAGCGCGCCGCGCACGGACGCGATGGTGGAGCCCTTCTGGCCGACGGCGACGTAGATGCAGCGCACCTGCTTGTTCACGTCGCCCGAGCGCCAGTTGTCGCGCTGGTTGATGATCGTGTCGACGGCCAGGGCGGTCTTGCCGGTCTGGCGGTCGCCGATGATCAGCTGACGCTGGCCACGGCCGACCGGGGTCATCGCGTCGACGGCCTTGTAGCCGGTCTCCATCGGCTCGTGCACCGACTTGCGCTGCATGACCGTGGGGGCCTGCAGCTCAAGGGCGCGGCGGCCGGACGTCTCGATCTCGCCGAGGCCGTCGATCGGGTTGCCGAGCGGGTCGACAACGCGGCCGAGGTAGCCCTCGCCGACCGCGACGGACAGGACCTCGCCGGTACGGCTGACCGACTGACCCTCCTCGATGCCGCTGAACTCACCGAGGACGATGGCACCGATCTCGCGCTCCTCGAGGTTGAGGGCGAGGCCGAGGGTGCCGTCCTCGAACTTCAGCAGCTCGTTGGCCATGGCCGAGGGCAGGCCCTCGACCTTCGCGATGCCGTCGCCGGCCAGGCTGACCGTACCGACCTCCTCGCGCGAGGCCGCGTCCGGCTTGTACGCCTGGACAAAGTTCTCCAGCGCGTCCCGGATCTCCTCCGGCCGGATCGTGAGCTCCGCCATCTGGGTTCCCTGCTCTCCTTGTTGGGCCCGAAGTTTCTTTGGGGGTCTGGGGCTGTGCACGCGAGCGGCTTGCCGCGGGCCCCCAGAAAAACTGTGCATCTTCTGCACGGCCCAACTCGGGCCGTTAGCAATGCTTGTTGAGTTGGTGTGCGGCCGGTGTGACGACGGGGTCGTCAGCCGGCCACGCGGCGGTTCGCGTCTTCGAGACGGTCCGCGATGGAGCCGTTGATGACCTCGTCACCGACCTGCACCCGGATCCCGCCGAGGACGCTGGGGTCCACGTCGAGGTTGAGGTGCATGTCCCGGCCGTACAGCTTGGCCAGCGCGCCGGCCAGTCGCCGCCGCTGTCCGTCGGACAGCGGTACGGCCGAGGTGACCACCGCGACCTCGCGGTCGCGGCGCTCGGCGGCGAGCTTGGACAGGGATTCGATTCCCTGTTCAAGACTACGTCCCCTGGGCCGGGTCACCAGACGCTCGATCAGCCGCTCGGTGGTCGCCTCCGCGCGGCCGCCGAGCAGGCTGCGCAGCAGCTCGCTCTTGGCCTGGGAAGCGCCGTCGCGGAGGGTGAGCGCGGCGCGCAGCTCGGTGCTGGACGCGACGATCCGGCCGAACCGGAACAGCTCGTCCTCGACGTTGTCGAGCGTGCCCGCCTGCTGGGCGGCGGTGAGGTCGGCGGTGTCGGCCAGCTCCTCCAGCGCGTCCACCAGGTCACGGGAGGACGACCAGCGGGACCGGACCAGACCGGCCACCAGGTCGGCGGTCTCGCCGCTGACCTGGTCGCCGAGCAGCCGCCCGGCCAGCTCGGCCTTGGCCTCGCCGGACTGCGCCGGGTCGGTCAGGACCCGACGCAGCGAGACCTCGCGGTCGAGCAGCGCGGTGACCGATGCCAGTTCGGCGCCGAGCTTGACCGCGTCGACCGTGGTGTTGTCGGTCAGCGCGTCGAGCCGCTCGCGTGCGGCGGACAGTGCCGCACGGCTCGCTCCGTGCGCACTCATCGTGCCGCCTCGGCCTTCTCCTCGAGCTCGTCGAGGAAGCGGTCGATGGTGCGGCTCTGCCGGGCGTGGTCCTCAAGGGACTCGCCGACGAGCTTGCCGGCCAGGTCGGTGGCGAGCTTGCCCACGTCCTGGCGGAGCGCCGTCGACGCGGCCTTCTTGTCGGCCTCGATCTGGGCGTGACCGGCGGCGACGATCTCCTCGCGCTGCCGCTGGCCCTCGGCCCGCATCTCGGCGATGAGCGTGGCGCCCTGCTCCTGCGCCTCCTGGCGCAGCCGTGCCGCCTCGTGACGCGCCTCGGCGAGCTGAGCGCGGTACTGCTCAAGGACGCTCTGGGCCTCGGTCTGCGCGGCCTCGGCCTTTTCGATGCCGCCTTCGATCTTCGCGTGGCGCTCTTCCAGAACCCGGTTGATGTTCGGGAGGAGCTTCTTCCAGAAGAAGAAGAACACGATGGCGAAGGCGATGGTGCCGACGAGCAGCTCGGGGCCCGGCGGAACGAGCGGACTCTGCTCCTCCTCGGCCGCCAGCTGAACCAGGTTGGCGATCACATCAGTGCCTTTCGTCGAAAAGTGTCAGGTAGCTGTTGCTTAGCGACCGAACACGAACGGCATAACGATGCCGATGAGGGCGAGCGCCTCACAGAAGGCGAAGCCGAGGATCTGGTTGGCGCGGATCAGGCCGGCGGCCTCGGGCTGGCGGGCCAGGGCCTGGGTGCCGTTACCGAAGACGATGCCGACGCCGATGCCGGGGCCGATCGCGGCGAGGCCGTAGCCGATCGAACCGAGGGAGCCAGTAACCTCTGCGGCGAGCTGAACAGCGGACATGCTGTCTCTTCCTTCTCTTTCAAGGGCCGGTGGGGGTTGGCCACCGGACGTTCTGGGGGATGGGAGGGGGCGGGCAGCCTCAGTGGTGCTCGGCGAGAGCGCCCTGGATGTACGTGCAGGCGAGCAGCACGAAGACATAAGCCTGGACGGCCTGGATGAAGAGCTCGAAGACGATCATGCCGACCGTCATGGCGAACGACACACCGGCGGCCGGGATCAGCCAGCTGTTCAGCAGGTACCAGGAGGCGACGGTGAACATCACCAGCATCAGGTGGCCCGCGAACATGTTGGCGAAGAGTCGCACCGCGTGGGTGAAGGGCCGCACCAGCAGGTTCGAGAAGAACTCGATGCCCGACACGAGCCACTTGATCGGGCCGAGCGAGTTGTCGTAGCCCGTGATGTTCTTCCAGCCGCCCACGAAGCCGTGGCGCTTGAAGGTCAGCGGCACCCAGATGAAGTAGACGATGCCCGCGAGGACGATCGGGTACGCGATGATCGACGCGACCGGGAACTGGGCCAGCGGGATCACGGACCAGATGTTCATGATCCAGATGAAGAAGAACAGCGAGACCATCAGGGGGACGTACTTCTCGCCCTCCTTCTTGCCCAGCGCCTCGTAGACGATGTTCTTGCGGACGAAGTCGTAGCCGATCTCGCCGAGCATCTGCAGCTTGCCCGGCACGACCTTGGCCCTGCCGAAAGCCGCGTAGAAGAAGCTGACGACGACGAGCGTGGAGATGAGCGCGAGCATCATCACCTTGTTGAACTCGAACCCGCCCACGGTGAACATCGGCTGGAAGAGGAACGAGTGCAGGCCCGGAGACGGAAAGCCGCAGCCATTGTCGGACGCGATCCGACAGCTCCAGTCGAAGGCGAGCTGGGTCTGATCAGCACTCACCGCGGGCTCCTTCGGCATGACGCATAGGTACGGCAACCTCGTTGTGTCGGCGCGGCGCGCAGCCGCGGGTCGGCACCGGACTGGTGTTTCGGATGTGGGGGCGGCGGTCAGGCAGTGAGCCTCGCGATGGAACAGGCGTCAGCTCGGATGCCCGCGCCCGCAGTGCCGCAGTTGGCACCGGACGATAGCAGGATCTCCTGCGGCTCTTTACCCCGGCCCTACCTCTCACGACGGGGACCCGGATTTCTGGCCCGCGGCGGCGTCCGACGCGTCCGGATCGATGTAGAAAATCTTGGCCTTGCTGTGTGCACGGGCCATCGAGACGACCCAGGTGACGGTCGCCACGACGATCCCGGCGGCGAATGCCTTGGGGTTGAAGAGCGTGGTGTCCTTGAAGACGGCCACGAAGACGAACAACACGAGCAACTGTGTCGTGTAGAGCATCAGCCCCATGGCCTGGAACAACTGCGGCCACTGTTTGGCCGTGTATTGCAGGCCGAGGATTCCCGCCCCCATGAAAAGCGTCACGACCAGCGTGCCGACGACAGCGCCGATCGCTCCCTCACCGCCGGCGACCACGCCGCTGACAACGGTGACGAGCGCACCGACCGCGGCTGTGGGCACGACGATGGGGAGGAGAGTGCGGGCGTCGAGAGACGGCATGGCGGCAACTCCGCTTACTACTGGGGACAAGGTGTCGTCATGGATGAGCATGAGCCTGGGGAGGTGAGTACACCCCCTGCCAACAGACTGTCGCACTACAGCCCTTCGGCCCTCCCCCAGGGTCTCGTGAACCGTATCACAAACTATTTGATGAGGTCTTTACCTGCCGGGTGTGCCAACTGTCACACATGAGGGCTAATCCGCGCGCCTGAGCATCGAGTTGCTGGAAATGTCTGCTAGTGGGCGATTTTAGCGCGAGGTGCTGTCGGCCTTACGACGCAGGGTGAGGCGCGAGCGGGCGCCGAGCGCGGTCGCTCCGTTGACGCCAGCCGGCCGGCTGACCGTCACAGGCGCTTCTTCGGGCTCAGCAGGCGCAGGGGCCCCGGACGGCTCGGCGCGCTCCGCGAGACCGGCGGCGGGACGCTTGCGGCGGCGGTAGCGCGGTGGTACGACCCCCTGGGCCCAGAGCGGGGCGCGCGGCTTGAAGCGGGGCAGCAACAGCAGCACAAGACCGACCGCGCTGAGCACGACCAGGACCAGGACGATCCACATCGAGGCCGAGTTCACCGAGTAGGCAAGGGTGCCGAAGGCGATCAGGCCCGACCAGAAGTACATGATCAGCACCGCGCGGCTGTGCGAGTGCCCGATCTCCAGGAGACGGTGGTGCAGGTGGCCGCGGTCCGCCGCGAACGGGGACTGGCCGCGCCAGGTGCGGCGGACGATCGCCAGGGTCAGGTCCGCGAACGGGATCGCGATGATGGTCAGCGGCAGCAGCAGCGGGATGTAGATGGGCACCGTCTCGTGCACGGTGGCGCGCTCCGAGCCGGTGAAGCTGTTCAGCAGGTCCGGGTCGACCTGGCCCGTGATCGAGATCGCACTCGCCGCCAGCACGAGACCGATCAGCATCGAGCCCGAGTCGCCCATGAAGATCCGCGCGGGGTGCATGTTGTGCGGCAGGAAGCCCAGGCACATGCCCATGAGGATGGCCGCGAAGAGCGTCGCGGGAGCGGCCGCCTCGATGGCGTGCCCGTACCAGAGCCGGTAGGCGTAGAGGAAGAACGCCACGGAGGCGATGCACACCATCCCGGCCGCGAGCCCGTCCAGGCCGTCCACGAAGTTCACGGCGTTGATGGTGATCAGGACCAGCGCGACGGTCAGCAGGGTGCCCTGCCCCTTGGTCAGCGAGACCGAGCCGACGCCCGGCACCGGCAGCCACAGGATCGTCAGGCCCTGCATCACCATGACGCCCGCGGCGACCATCTGGCCGCCCAGCTTGATCAGCGCGTCCAGCTCGAACTTGTCGTCCAGGACGCCGATGATCCAGATCAGCGCCGCCCCGGAGAGCAGCGCCCGCGGCTCGTTGGACTGATCGAACACCGGGCTGAGGTTGGTCAGATGGGAGGCGACGAGCAGGCCCGCGCAGAGCCCGAAGAACATCGCGATGCCGCCGAGCCGCGGGGTGGGCTCCCGGTGCACGTCCCGCGCGCGGATCTCCGGCATCGCCCCGGCGACGATGGCGAACTTCCGCACCGGCCCGGTCAGGAGATAGGTGACCGCCGCCGTGACGCAGAGCGTCAGCAGATATTCACGCACGGGCTTCCCCACTGGTATCGCTGGCCATCTGAGCCCCACACACTAGCTCCGTGTGCGAAGCGTTCGCGCATACGGTGGAGGACTGCCGGGTAGCGACGATGGTTGCACGGATCCGCGAGCCGCCGCGCGAGCGCCTTGCGGGCTACCGAGCCGGGTACGCCTCGGGGTACGGCGGGAAGCGCCCGGCCAGCTCCCGCACCTCGGCGCGCACCCGCTGCTCGGCGCCGTCCCCGCCGCCGTCACCGGACCCGCCGGGTCCGCGCAGGGCGGCCGCGATCAGGACGGCGATCCGCGCCATCTCCGCCTCGCCCATGCCCTGGGTGGTCACGGCCGCGGTGCCCAGGCGCAGCCCGCGCGCGTCGCCGTGCGGCAGCGCGCAGACGTCCACGACCACGCCCGCCCCGGCGAGCAGCCCCCGCGCGGCGCGGGCGTCGACGGCGCGCCCCGCCGGGTCGGCGACGATCAGATGGGTGTCGGTTCCGCCGGTGGCGATCACCAGGCCCTCGGCGGCGAGACCGTCGGCCAGCACGCGCGCGTTGGCGACCACCTGATGGGCGTACGCCGTGTACGCGGGCGTGGCCGCCTCGCCGAAGGCGACGGCCTTGGCGGCGATCGTGTGCATCTGGGCGCCGCCCTGGGTGAAGGGGAACACCGCCCGGTCGACGCGTTCCGCGAACTCGGCCCGGCACAGCAGCAGCCCGCCCCTGGGGCCGCGCAGCACCTTGTGCGTGGTGGCGCACACCACGTCGGCGTACGGGACCGGGCTCGGCGCCGCTCCCCCGGCGACCAGCCCGATGGGGTGCGCGGCGTCCGCGATCAGATAGGCGCCGATCTCGTCGGCCAGCTCCCGGAAGGCGGCGTAGTCGATGTGCCGGGGGTAGGAGATCGAGCCGCAGACCAGGGCCTTGGGGCGGTGGGTGCGGGCCAGGGTGCGCAGCTGCTCGTAGTCGATCAGACCGGTCTCGGCGTCGACTCCGTAGCCGATGAAGTGGAACCAGCGGCCGGAGAAGTTCGCGGGCGAGCCGTGGGTGAGGTGGCCGCCGTGCGGCAGCCCCATCGCGAGCACGGTGTCGCCGGGGCGCAGCAGGGCGGCGTACGCGGCGAGGACCGCGGACGACCCCGAGTGCGGCTGGACGTTGGCGTGGTCGGCGCCGAACAGGGCCTTGGCCCGCTCGACCGCGAGGCGCTCGGCGACGTCGACCACCTCGCAGCCGCCGTGGTGGCGGGCGCCGGGGTAGCCCTCGGCGTACTTGTTGGCGAGCGGGGAGCCGAGTGCGGCCAGGACGGCCGGCGAGGTGAAGTTCTCGGCGGCGATCAGCTGGAGGCCGGTGCTCTGGCGCTCCAGCTCCCCGCCGAGCACGTCGGCGAGCTCGGGGTCCTGGCGGCGCAGCGCGTCGAGGTCCGCGAAGGCCGCGGGCGCCGTGCGGGCGGCGGGTTCCATGCTGACCGACATGTTCGGCTCCGGCGTCGCGGGGGGTGACGTCTCCAATGTAGGACGGCAGCCCGCACCGCGCCCCCGCACCGCGCGGGCGCGGCTACGCGCGTGCCGGGAGGCCCGTCAGGGCGGTGACCACGGGGTCGAGGGCGCCGTTGATCTCGTCGCCGATGGACTGGAAGAACGGCAGCGGCGCCCCGTACGGGTCGTTGACCTCGTCCGCCTCCGCCGACGGCGCCAGCAGCCAGCCCCGCAGCGCCGCCGCGGCCTGCACCAGGGCACGCGCCCGTTCCACCACGCTGTCGCCCAGCGGGTCCGGCAGGGTGGCCGGGTCTATGGCGCGTACCAGGCGGGTGAACTCCTTCAGGGTGAAGGTGCGCAGCCCCGCGCTGTGCCCCATCGAGATGACCTGCGCCCGGTGGTCGCGGGTCGCGGTGAGCACCAGGTCGGCGCGGATGACGTGATCGTCCAGCAGCTCCCGGCCGGTGAAGCCGGAGGGGTCCGCGCCGAAGTCGGCGAGCACCGCCGCCGCGTTGGTCTCCATCGGGGCGCCCTCGTGGCCCCAGGTGCCCGCGCTCTCCACGACCAGGCCGCCGGTGCCCGGATCGCCGAGGCGGTGCGCCAGGGCATGGCGGTGCAGCCGCTCGGTGATCGGCGAGCGGCAGACGTTGCCGGTGCTGACGTGGAGGATGCGGAAGTGGTCGGAACACCCGGTGTAGCCCGCTATGCCACGCCCCTCGGGGGCCGTCAACTGGCCACCTCAAGGCCGGGTACGACCTTTCGGAGCTCCTGAGCGTCCAGCGCTCCGGCGCGCAGCAGCACGGGGGTCCGCCCGGTCACGTCCACGATCGACGAGGGGACGATGCCGGGGGTCGGGCCGCCGTCCAGGTACACGGAGACCGAGTCGCCGAGCATCTTCTGCGCGGCGTCGCAGTTCTCCGGCGCGGGGTGTCCGCTGAGGTTGGCGGACGAGACGGCCATCGGGCCGACCTCGGTGAGCAGTTCGATGGCGACCGGGTGCAGCGGCATCCGTACCGCGACCGTGCCGTGGGTGTCTCCGAGGTCCCACTGGAGGGACGGCTGGTGCCGGGCGACCAGGGTCAGCGCGCCGGGCCAGAAGGCGTCGACCAGCTCCCAGGCGTCCTCGGAGAAGTCGGTGACCAGGCCGTGCAGGGTGTTCGGGGAGCCGATCAGGACGGGCGTGGGCATGGTGCGGCCGCGGCCCTTGGCGAGCAGCAGGTCGCTGACGGCCTCCGAGCTGAAGGCGTCGGCCCCGATGCCGTACACGGTGTCCGTGGGCAGCACGACCAGTTCGCCGCGGCGGACGGCGGACGCGGCCTCACGCAGACCGGTCGCGCGGTCCGTCGCGTCGTTCGTGTCGTATCGCCGTGCCATCTAGCGTGCCTCCTCGTACGCGTGCCTGGTCCTGGTGCTGCGTGTTTCCCGCGCGGTGCGTGTTCCCCGTGTCACGGCATGGCCTTGCGGGCGGTCGCGAAGCGCGGCCGGTTGTTCAGGTCGGGGTGGTCCGCGGCGTCCGCCCAGCCGCGTTCCTCGGTGAAGACCCACGGCACCTGTCCGCCCTGGGTGTCGGCGTGCTCCACGACGACCACGCCGCCGGGGCGCAGCAGCCGGTGTGCGGTGCGCTCGATGCCGCGGATCAGGTCGAGGCCGTCCTCGCCGGAGAACAGCGCGAGCTCGGGGTCGTAGTCGCGGGCCTCGGGGGTGACGTGCTCCCACTCGGTGAGCGGGATATAGGGCGGGTTGGAGACGACCAGGTCGACCTGGCCGTTCAGCTCGGGCAGCGCGGTCCGCGCGTCCCCCTGGCTGAGGACGACGCGGGCCCCTCCGGGGTTGTCGTTGACGTTCTTACGGGTCCATACCAGGGCCTCGTCGGACAGCTCCACGGCGTACACCCGCGAGCGCGGCACTTCCTGGGCCAGGGCCAGCGCGATCGCGCCCGACCCGGTGCACAGGTCGACGATCAGCGGCTCGACCACGTCCATCGCGCGTACCGCGTCTATGGCCCAGCCGACGACGGACTCGGTCTCCGGGCGCGGGGTGAAGACGCCGGGGCCGACCTGGAGCTCCAGATAGCGGAAGAAGGCCCGGCCGGTGATGTGCTGGAGCGGCTCACGGGCCTCGCGGCGGGCGACGGCCTCCCAGTAGCGCGCGTCGAAGTCCGCGTCCTTGACCGAGTGCAGCTCTCCGCGTTTGACGCCGTGCACGAACGCGGCGAGCTCCTCCGCGTCGTGGCGCGGCGAGGGCACCCCGGCGTCGGCCAGCCGCTGGGTGGCCTGGGCCACCTCGGCGAGCAGAAGGTTCACGCGCCTCCCCTTCCTGGTGTCGCTACGGCTGACGGATCCATCGGTACGGTCTGCTGACGGGGCCGCGGCCCTTACTGGGTCGCGGCGAGCTTGGCCTCGGCGTCGGCGTCGACGCAGGACTGGATCACCGCGTCCAGGTCGCCGTCGAGCACCTGGTCCAAGTTGTACGCCTTGAACCCGACCCGGTGGTCCGAGATGCGGTTCTCCGGGAAGTTGTACGTACGGATCTTCTCGGAGCGGTCCACCGTGCGGACCTGGCTGCGGCGCGCGTCGGCGGCCTTGGACTCGGCCTCCTCCTGCGCCGCGGCGAGCAGCCTGGAACGCAGGATACGCAGCGCCTGCTCCTTGTTCTGGAGCTGGCTCTTCTCGTTCTGGCAGGAGGCGACGACGCCGGTCGGCAGGTGGGTGATGCGCACCGCCGAGTCGGTGGTGTTGACGGACTGCCCGCCGGGGCCCGACGAGCGGTAGACGTCGATGCGGAGGTCGTTCGCGTGGATCTCGACGTCGACCTCCTCGGCCTCCGGGGTGACCAGCACACCGGCCGCCGAGGTGTGGATGCGGCCCTGGGACTCGGTGGACGGCACCCGCTGGACGCGGTGCACGCCGCCCTCGTACTTCAGCCGGGCCCACACGCCCTGCCCCGGCTCGGTGGCGCCCTGGCCGCCCTTGGTCTTCACGGCGACCTGGACGTCCTTGTAGCCGCCGAGCTCGGACTCGGTGGAGTCGATGATCTCGGTCTTCCAGCCGACGCGTTCGGCGTACCGCAGGTACATCCGCAGCAGGTCTCCGGCGAACAGGGCGGACTCGTCGCCGCCCGCGCCCGCCTTGATCTCCAGGAGTACGTCCTTGTCGTCGCTCGGGTCGCGTGGCACCAGGAGCAGCCGCAGCTGTTCGGTGAGCTCTTCGCGCCGCCGCTGGAGGTCCTTCACCTCGGCGGCGAACTCCGGGTCGTCGGCGGCCAGTTCACGGGCCGTCTCGATGTCGTCACCGGTCTGCTGCCAGGAGGTGTACGCGGCCACGATGGGCGTGAGCTCGGCGTAACGCTTGTTGAGCCTGCGCGCGTTCGCCTGGTCCGCGTGGACCGAAGGGTCGGCGAGCTGCTTCTCGAGGTCGGCGTGCTCGCCGACCAGTTCCTCGACCGCCTCGAACATCTCCGGACTCCTGGATCCTCGTGTGTCTGCGACTGCGACTACGACATGGCCTTGAGCGACCAAAAAACGCCGGTCCTGGTCCCCCCTGGGCGGGAGCGACCGAGGACCGGCGCGGCGGCTCGCTACTTCTTGGAGCCGGCAGCCTTGCCGAAGCGGGCCTCGAAGCGGGCCACGCGGCCGCCGGTGTCGAGGATCTTCTGCTTGCCCGTGTAGAACGGGTGGCACTCGGAGCAGACCTCGGCACGGATGGCGCCGGAGTCGATCGTGCTGCGAGTCGTGAACGACGCGCCGCAGGTGCAGCTGACCTGGGTCTCGACGTACTCGGGGTGGATGTCGCGCTTCAAGGTGTCTCCTAGTTTCGGGAGGGCGCCGGGTCGCACGAGCGGGGTGCTGGTGCGTGAACCGGGGCCGACGTACCAGTCTGCCAGGACTGGCCGTATCTCCCAAAACCGAGGGGGGTCCCGATCTATTCCGGAGGTGGTCCGGGGCTGGTCCAGAGCTGGTCCGGCGCCGTTCCAGAGCTGGTCCGGGGGCTACTCCGGGGTGTTGTCGTCGTCCTTGACGACCGTGCCCGCCTCGCCCTTGTCGCCCGCCGAGTCCTTGGTCGCCTCGGCCGGGATGGGCCGGTCCGCGCGGAGCGCGTCCCAGACCAGCTGGGACTCCTTCTCCAGCGGCACGACGCGGTTCGGGTCGATGGTGTCGTACACCACGGGGAGCGTGATCATGTTCATGTTCTTCGCGTCGATGCCCTTGAGGCCGAGCGCGAAGCTGGCCAGGTCCTTGGGGCTCTTCAGCTCGGAGTCGGTGGTGAGGGAGCTGGTCGCGGTGTCGGCGAGGCTGAAGAGCTTCGTCGGGCTGGTGAGCAGGCCGAGCTCGCCGACCTGCGCGATCAGCGCCTTGATGAACGCCTGCTGGAGCTGGATGCGGCCCAGGTCGCCGCCGTCGCCGACGCCGTGCCGGGTGCGCACCAGGCCGAGTGCCTGCTCGCCGTTGAGCTGGTGCGTACCGGCCGCGAGGTCGAGGTGGCTGTCCTTGTCCTTGATGGCCCGGTCGGTGGTGATCTCCACCCCGTCGAGCAGGTCGATCAGGTCCTTGAACCCGGAGAAGTCGACCTCCAGGTAGTGGTCCATGCGGATGCCGGAGATCTTCTCGACGGTCTTCACGGCGCAGGCGGGCCCGCCGACCGAGTACGCCTCGTTGAACATCTTGCGCTCGCCGCCGGGGTCGGTCCCGCCGTCGTCGGTCGCGCACTCGGGCCGGGTGATCAGGGTGTCCCTGGGGATGGACACGATGCTGGCCTTCTTCCGCCCCTCGTGGATGTGCAGCACCATCGCGGTGTCCGAACGGGCCCCCTCGTCACCGCCGCCGTACCGGCCGTTGGCGCCGTCGCGGGAGTCGGAGCCGAGTACGAGGATGTCCAGCGAGCCGTTGTCGACGTTCTCGGGGCGTTCGTCGCCGAGCGCCTTGTTGATGTCGACGGACTTCCCGTTGCCGTCCAGCTTGAAGTAGGCGTAGGCGAGTCCGGTGCCGCCGAGTGTCACGGCGGCCGCCGTGCTCCAGGCCGCGACCAGCAGGACCTTGCGGCTGCGGCTGCGCGGCTTGCGGCGGCGTCCCCTGCCGCCGCGCCGCTCCGATATGCCGCTCGCGGGCTCGCTCTGCTCGGTCATGCGCTCCTCAGTCCTCGGTTCGGTCCCCGGTGGTTCGGTGGTTCGGGTGCCCCCAGCTCGTACTCCGTCGTCATCAGTCAGACGTTCAAGCGTCGAAAAGGGTTGCACAGGACATTGAGAACCAGCTGAGAACGCGAGCACGGGGCCGCCCCCGTCACATGGTGGTGACGGGGGCGGCCCCTGGCAGTGCGCTGGCGCGAGGTCAGTCGTTGCCGTTGCCCGGCGCCGGGGTGTTCGTCGCGATCTGCATCAGGAACTCGGCGTTCGACTTGGTCTGCTTCATCTTGTCCAGCAGCAGCTCGATCGCCTGCTGCGAGTCGAGCGCGTGCAGCACCCGGCGCAGCTTCCAGACGATCTTGAGCTCCTCGCTGTTGAGGAGGATCTCCTCCTTGCGGGTGCCGGACGGGTCGACGTCCACGGCCGGGAAGATCCGCTTGTCGGCGAGCTTCCGGTCGAGCTTGAGCTCCATGTTGCCGGTGCCCTTGAACTCCTCGAAGATCACCTCGTCCATCCGCGAGCCGGTCTCGACCAGCGCGGTGGCCAGGATGGTCAGCGAGCCGCCGTCCTCGATGTTGCGCGCGGCGCCGAAGAAGCGCTTCGGCGGGTAGAGCGCGGTCGAGTCGACACCGCCGGACAGGATGCGCCCGGAGGCGGGGGCCGCGAGGTTGTACGCGCGGCCCAGGCGGGTGATCGAATCCAGCAGGACGACCACGTCGTGGCCCAGTTCCACCAGGCGCTTGGCACGCTCGATGGCCAGTTCGGCGACGGTGGTGTGGTCCTCGGCCGGGCGGTCGAAGGTCGAGGAGATGACCTCGCCCTTGACCGACCGCTGCATGTCGGTGACTTCCTCGGGGCGCTCGTCCACCAGGACGACCATGAGGTGGCACTCGGGGTTGTTGTGGGTGATCGCGTTGGCGATCGCCTGCATGATCATGGTCTTGCCGGTCTTCGGCGGGGCCACGATCAGGCCTCGCTGTCCCTTGCCGATCGGCGACACCAGGTCGATGATGCGGGTGGTCAGCACGCCCGGATCGGTCTCCAGGCGCAGCCGGTCCTGCGGGTACAGCGGGGTCAGCTTGTTGAACTCCGGGCGGCCGCGGCCGGATTCGGCGGCCATGCCGTTGGCGGAGTCCAGGCGGACCAGCGCGTTGAACTTCTCGCGGCGCTCGCCGTCCTTGGGCTGGCGGACGGCGCCGGTGACGTGGTCGCCCTTGCGCAGGCCGTTCTTGCGGACCTGGGCGAGCGAGACGTACACGTCGTTGGGGCCCGGCAGGTAGCCGGACGTGCGGATGAACGCGTAGTTGTCGAGGATGTCCAGGATGCCCGCGACGGGGATCAGGACGTCGTCCTCGGAGAGCTGCGGCTCGCCCGCGAAGTCGTCGCGGCCACGGCGGCCACGGCGGTCGCGGTAGCGCCCGCGGCGGCCGCGGCGGCCGCCCGCCTCGTCGTCGAAGCCGCCGTCCTCGTCGCCGCCGCGCTGGCGCTGCTGGCGGCCCTGGCCGCCGCCCTGCTGGTCGTCGCCCTTGCCGCGGCGGTCACCGCGGTCGCGGCCGCGGTCCCGGCGGTTGCCGCGGTCCCGGCCCTGGCCGCGGCCCTCGCCGCCGTCCTGGGCGGCGCCGCCGGCGGTCTCGCCCTTGGCGTCACCCTTGGTGTCGGTCTTGGCTTCGGCCTTGGTGTCGGCCTTGGCTTCGGGCTGCGCCTCGGTCTTGGCGCCGGTCTTGGCCGCGCGGCCCG
Source organism: Streptomyces sp. O3 (assembly GCF_054788135.1). NCBI lineage: Bacteria > Bacillati > Actinomycetota > Actinomycetes > Kitasatosporales > Streptomycetaceae > Streptomyces > Streptomyces sp. O3. Next base: position 58,936 of record NZ_JBTVYK010000020.1, on the reverse strand, counting down.
CTTCGGCCTTCGCCTCGCCCTTGGCGTCGGCCTTCGCCTCGACGGCGGCCTCGGCCTTGGCGTCGGGGCTGGCGACCTCGGCGGTGGCCCGGCGCCGACGGCGCTCGGGGGCCGCGGCGCCGTCCTTGGCGGGCTGGCCGGGAATGTCGATCTGCTGCTGGGACACGGCCTGTTGGGCCTTGCCCTGGCCCTTCTCGGCCTTCTCGGTCTGGTCGGCCTGCTGGGCGGCGTCGGCCTCGCCCGTACGGGACTTGGACGTCGTACGGCGCTTCGGCTTGGTCTCGGCGGCCGTGCTGTCCGCGGCGGGGCCCGCGCTCTTGGCGGCGGCCGCGCCGCCACCCGCCTGGGCCTCCTTGATGACCTCGATCAGCTGGCTCTTGCGCATCCGCGCGGTGCCCCTGATACCGAGGCCGGACGCGACCTGCTGCAGCTCTGCCAGCACCATGCCCTCAAGGCCGGTACCGCGGCGGCGGCGCGTGGAGCCGGAAGCACCGGCAGGCGCGGCGGCGGCGTCCGTGGCGGGCGCGGCGGCGGTCTCGTCGACACGTGCGCCCATCAGATCGGTGGTGTCGCTCACGAAGGGTCCTTCCCTGGAGCGGACGTCGGCCTGTCTGGCTCGGCGACCGGTTGTGCTGTCCGGCGGTCCCTTGAGTTCTGGGGACCGAGCCGGGGCGGTGGTCCGCCTCAGCGGCGGAAGAGGTCATTGATGTCGACGAGTCCGAAGCGGTGTCACCGGTCGTACGGTGTCACTCGGCTCGGTCACGTCGGTTCCGGAGCGTGCTCGGCACCGCTCAACGCGCGACGTCGAGCAGTTTGGGAGGCTCCCGGAAGAAGGTCTGTCCCCAGCGGTTTACCTGACGGGGGACGATAAGCACCACGCCTTCGCAGGTGTCGGGTGCAGACTTGAGGTTAACACTACCGGATCCAACAAATATTCCCCCTCTCCTTCCCCGGCATGCGTGTGTCACTGCGCAAGCGGCAGCACGCTCGCTCCCACACGGTCGAGGGTGAGGCGGTTGGCCGCCCATCCCTCGCCCGCGAGTCGCGCGATCTTGTCGGCCGCGCTGTCCTCGGTCAGCGCGAGCACCGTGGGGCCCGCGCCGGAGATGACCGCGGGGATGCCGTCCCCGCGCAGCCGTTCCACCAGGGCGGCGCTCTCCGGCATGGCGGGGGCGCGGTACTCCTGGTGCAGGCGGTCCTCGGTGGCGGGCAGCAGCAGCTCGGGGCGCCTGGTCAGGGCCTCTACGAGCAGGGCGGCCCGGCCCGCGTTGGCCGCGGCGTCCACATGCGGGACGCTCTTCGGCAGCAGCCCGCGGGCGGTCTCGGTGAGCACGGGCTTGGCCGGAACGAAAACCACCGGAACGATGGAATCGGCGGGCTCCATCCTGATCGCCCGCCCCGCTCCCCCGTCCATCCAGGAGAGCGTGAAGCCGCCGAGCAGGCAGGCGGCGACGTTGTCGGGGTGCCCCTCGATCTCGGTGCCGAGCTCAAGGAGTGCGGCGTCGTCGAGCTTGCCGTCCCCGCCTATGGTCACCGCGCGCGCGGCCATGATCCCGGCGGAGATGGCGGCCGACGAGGAGCCGAGGCCGCGGCCGTGCGGGATGCGGTTGGCGCAGACCACCTCAAGGCCGCGCGGCTGCCCGCCGAGCAGGTCGAAGGCGGTGCGCAGGGACCGTACGAGCAGATGACTCTCGTCGCGCGGGAGGGTCTCGGAGCCCTCGCCCGCGATGTCGATGTGCAGCCCGGAGTCGGCCACCCGGACGACGACGTCGTCATACAGACCCAGCGACAGGCCGAGGGCGTCGAAGCCCGGACCGAGGTTGGCGCTGGTGGCGGGGACGCGCACCCTGACGGCGGCGGCGCGGAAGGCTGGACCGGCCATCGCTCGATGACTCTCCTTGTTGAGCTGCGAGTTTTTGAATGTGTCGCGAGAGACAGAAACACCCGAAGGCCGATACCGGCGGCACCGCTGGCATATGCGGTGGGGCGGGTTCAGGACAGCCTATCGAAGGAAGGTTCTGCCGCGACATAGGGCGCACAGGAGGCGCACGATGCGTGTCGTAAGCCCCCCATGCACCCACTGCCCAGGGTTGGGTGGTTTTGGATTCACCTTCCCTGAGTGAGGTCGTGCACACCCTACGCGAGGCCGAGGCGTTCCGCAGCAGCGGCGGCGTCCACCGGGACCGTGACCGGCTGCGGCGCTCCGGCGACCGCCCAGTCCGGGTCCTTGAGGCCGTTGCCGGTGACCGTGCAGACGACGCGCTGCCCCCGGTCGAGCCTGCCCTCCTCGGCCGCCTTGAGCAGCCCGGCGACGGACGCGGCCGACGCGGGCTCCACGAAGACGCCCTCACGGGAGGCCAACAGCTTGTAGGCGCGCAGGATCTGGCGGTCCGTCACCTCGCCGATGAAGCCGCCGGACTCGTCCCGCGCGGCCTGCGCGAAGGCCCAGGAGGCCGGGTTGCCGATCCGGATCGCGGTGGCGATGGTGGACGGGTCCTTGACGACCTCGCCGCGCACGATGGGGGCGGACCCGGAGGCCTGGAAGCCCCACATCCGAGGGGTGCGCGTCGCGGACGCGTCCGCCGCGTACTCCTGGTAACCCTTCCAGTACGCGGTGATGTTGCCCGCGTTGCCGACCGGCAGGACGTGGATGTCCGGGGCGTCGCCGAGCGCGTCCACGATCTCGAACGCGGCGGTCTTCTGGCCCTCGATACGTACCGGGTTGACCGAATTGACCAGCGCCACCGGATAGTTCTCGGACAAGTTTCGCGCCAAAACCAGACAGTCGTCGAAGTTGCCGTCGACCTGGAGGATCTTGGCGCCGTGCACCAGGGCCTGGCCCAGCTTGCCCATCGCGATCTTGCCGGTGGGCACCAGTACGGCGCTGACCATCCCGGCCTTGCCGCCGTACGCCGCGGCCGATGCCGAGGTGTTGCCGGTGGAGGCGCAGATGACGGCCTTCGCGCCCTCCTCCTTGGCCTTGGAGATGGCCATGGTCATGCCGCGGTCCTTGAACGACCCGGTGGGGTTGGCGCCCTCGACCTTGAGGTGCACCTCGCAGCCCGTGAGCTCGGACAGCACCTCCGCGTGGACGAGCGGGGTGCCGCCCTCGCCGAGCGTGACCACGGGCGTCTTCTCGCTCACCGGCAGACGGTCGCGGTACTCCTCGATGATCCCGCGCCACTGGTGGGCGCCGGCCTTGGTGGCGGGCTGCTTGGCCATCGTTCCTTACTCTCCTTCAACACGCATCATGCTGGCGACACCGCGCACGGTGTCGAGCTTGCGCAGCGCCTCGACGGTCCCGTTCAGGGCGGCGTCGGACGCGCGGTGGGTGACGACGACGAGCGATGCCTCGCCGGCCTCCCCTGGTCGGCCCTGCTGGCGCACCGTGTCGATCGATACGCCGTGCTCGGCGAAGACCGTCGCGACCTGGGCGAGCACGCCCGGCTTGTCGGCCACGTCGAGGCTGATGTGGTACCGCGTGACGACCTCGCCCATCGGGCTCACCGGCAGGCGGGTGTACGCGGACTCGCCGGGCCCGGCGGCCTCGGCGAGCTTGTTGCGGCAGACCGCGACCAGGTCGCCGAGCACCGCGGACGCGGTCGGCGCGCCGCCGGCGCCGGGACCGTAGAACATCAGCTGCCCGGCGGCCTCGGCCTCCACGAACACCGCGTTGTACGCCTCGCGCACGGAGGACAGCGGGTGGCTGAGCGGGATCATCGCGGGGTGCACGCGGGCGGTGACGGACCCGCCGTCGGCCGCGCGCTCACAGATGGCGAGCAGCTTGATGGTGCAGCCCATCGCGCGGGCCGAGGCGAAGTCGGCGGCGGTGACCTCGGTCATGCCCTCGCGGTACACGTCGTCGAGGCGTACGCGCGTGTGGAAGCCGATTCCGGCGAGGATCGCGGCCTTCGCCGCCGCGTCGAAGCCCTCGACGTCGGCGGTCGGGTCGGCCTCCGCGTAACCCAGCGCGGTGGCCTCGTCCAGGGCCTCCTGGTATCCGGCGCCCGTGGAGTCCATCTTGTCGAGGATGAAGTTGGTGGTGCCGTTGACGATGCCGAGCACGCGGTTGACCTTGTCGCCCGCGAGGGACTCGCGCAGCGGCCTGATCAGCGGGATCGCCCCGGCGACCGCGGCCTCGTAGTAGAGGTCGCGGCCGTGCCGCTCGGCGGCGGCGTGCAGGGCCGCGCCGTCCTGGGCGAGCAGCGCCTTGTTCGCCGAGACGACGGACGCGCCGTGCTCGAAGGCGGTGGTGATGAGCGTACGGGCCGGTTCGATGCCGCCGATGACCTCGACGATCACATCGATGTCACCCCGTTTGACCAGGGCGGTGGCGTCGGTGGTGACGAGCTCGGGGTCGATGCCCGCACGCATCTTGTCGGGGCGGCGGACCGCCACGCCCGCCAGCTCCACCGGTGCGCCGACCCTGGCCGTGAGGTCGTCGGCGTGCGTCGTCATGATGCGCGCCACCTCTGAGCCGACGACCCCACAGCCCAGCAGCGCCACCTTCAGCGGACGCGTACGCATCATCCGACCTCACTTCTCGTACTTCGACGGTTGAACCAGTCTCACCCACCGGAACGGACTTTCTATCCACAGTCCGGATCCTGAGATGTCTATTTCATCACCTGGTGTCTTCAGCACCTGGCGCCGGGCGCGGGCGCCTCACCCGACGTCGCGGCGCGGGCGCCTCACCCGACGTCGAGGCGCAGGACGTCCTCCTCGGTCTCGCGCCGGACCACCACCCGCGCCTGGCCGTCCTTGACCGCGACGACCGGCGGGCGGAGCGCGTGGTTGTAGTTGCTCGCCATGGCGCGGCAGTACGCGCCGGTGGCGGGCACCGCGATCAGGTCGCCCGGCGCCAGGTCGGCGGGCAGGAACGCGTCCTTCACCACGATGTCACCGCTCTCGCAGTGCTTGCCGACGACCCTGGCCAGCATCGGCTCGGCGTCCGAGCCGCGGGAGACCAGGGCCACGCTGTACTCGGCGTCGTACAGCGCGGTGCGGATGTTGTCCGACATGCCGCCGTCGACCGAGACGTACGTCCGCAGGCCCGGCAGCGGCTTGACCGTCCCGACCTCGTAGAGCGTGAAGGCGGTCGGACCGACGATGGCGCGGCCCGGCTCGACGGAGATCCGCGGCGTGCGCAGCCGCGCGGCCTCACACTCACGGGTGACGATCTCGCGGAGCGCCTTGGCGATCTCGTGCGGCTCGCGCGGGTCGTCGTCCGAGGTGTACGCGATGCCGAGGCCGCCGCCGAGGTCGATCTCGGGCAGCTCGACACCGTGCTCGTCCCGGATCTCGGCGAGCAGCCGGACGACGCGCCGGGCGGAGACCTCGAAGCCCGCCATGTCGAAGATCTGCGAGCCGATGTGGCTGTGGATGCCGATGAGCTCCAGGCCGTCCAGCTGGAGCGCGCGGCGCACCGCCTCGGCGGCCTGGCCGTCGGCCAGCGCGATGCCGAACTTCTGGTCCTCGTGGGCGGTGGCGATGAACTCGTGGGTGTGCGCCTCGACGCCGACGGTCACCCGGATCTGCACCCGCTGGCGCTTGCCGAGCCGCTGCGCGGTGTGCGCGACCCGCGCGATCTCCTGGAAGGAGTCGAGCACGATCCGCCCGACCCCGGCCTCGACGGCCTTCTCGATCTCGGCCGGGGTCTTGTTGTTGCCGTGGAAGGCGATGCGCTCGGCGGGCATCCCGGCGCTGAGGGCGACGGTCAGCTCCGTGCCGGAGCACACGTCGAGGTTCAGCCCCTCCTCGTGCAGCCACTTGACGACGGCCCGCGAGAGGAACGCCTTACCGGCGTAGAACACGTCCGCGTCCATGCCGAAGGCGTCCCGCCAGGCCTTGCACCGGGAGCGGAAGTCGGCCTCGTCGAGGAAGTAGGCGGGGGTCCCGAACTCCTCGGCGAGCCGGGTGACCTCGATGCCGCCGACGGTGACGACGCCCTGCTCGTTCCGGCTGACGGTGTGCGCCCAGACCTTGCCGTCCAGGGCGTTCAGGTCGGTGGGCGGCGCGTGGTAGTGGCCCTCGGGCAGGACGTCGGCGTGTCGGGGCCCGGCGGGGTGTGCGGAACGGCTCATGTCGATCGTCTCTCTCGGATCTCAGATCTCACAGATGGTCGGGTGCGCTGACGCCGAGCAGGGACAGGCCGCCTGCCAGCACCGTCCCGGCGGCTTCGGCGAGCGCCAGCCGGGCGCGGTGGGCGGCCGAGGGTTTCTCGTCGCCGAGCGGGAGGACGGTGTGCTGGCAGGCGAGTACGGCATCGGCGATGGGGACCAGCTGGCGGGCGAGCCGGTCGGGCGCGCGGTGGTGGGCGGCGGCCTCGAGGGCGGCGGGGTACTGTGCGAGCGCGTCGAGCAACGCGCTGCGGTCGGTGTCGCCGGTGGCGGTGGCGGCGGTGGCGGCGTAGGCATCCGTCTGAGTGCCGGCACCGGCCGTGGCCAGGAACCCGAGGTCTCGCGCGTTGCGCGCCAGAGCCCGCGTACGGGCATGGGCGTACCGCACCCGGAACAACGGATTGCTCTCATCTTGCACGAGCAGGCCGGGCCCGAACCGCGGCCGCTCCCGCGCGGCGCCGCTCACCAGCGCCCAGACGACGGCGTCAGGCCCGAACCGCCGGAGTACGTCGCCCTCACCGGCGGGCACAGCCAAGACCGGCACCACCTCGGCGGCCGTATCCGCGACCGCACCCGCATCGGCGTTCGCGTCGGGCGACACCACACGGACGCGCGCGCCCTGCGCCCGCAGCAGCCGCGCCACGGCCTGTGTCACGACCCGGCTCCGCAGCCCGTCCTCGATACGGAACGTCACGCTCCGCCCGGCCATCGTGGTGCCGTGCCCGTACCCGGCTCCCTGCGCCAGGACCGTACGCACCAGCTCGCGACGCCCGTCGGCGGCCAGCGTGAAGTTCAGGAATCCGGGCCCGGTGATCTCCACCCGCTCGATGCCGGGCGTCTCGGCGATGCGCCCGCGCAGCGCGTCCGCGACCTCACGGGGCGGCCGTCCCGCGGGCTTGGCGAGCTGGAGGGCGATGTTCGTGGCGTAGTCCCCGCGGCCGCCGGGGCGGGGCCGCTCGACCACGACGCGTGCGGGCACCGCCACACACAGCTCGCCCTCCTCGACGGCGCGGCGCACGGCGCGCAGCACGGTACGGGAGAGGTCGGCGGGGGTCACGGGACCAGCGTATGGGAGGAGGGGGGTGAGAAGACGAACTGTTTAGCCCGACTTCCCGCGATGCGGACAGCCGGGGCACGCCAGACCCCTCGATCCGGGTGCCGGGCCAGCACCCCGCTCAGCACCGCGGCTCAGCACCGCGCGGGTCCCGCCCCGTGCTCGCACCCGTGATCCGAGCGCTCCCGCGCACGCCCGGCGCACCCGGTCCCCGGCCCGGACGGCTGCTCGCCGCCGAACGCGGGGCGGCGCCCGCGCTCCGCCAACTGGCGTACCGTACGCACCAGTTCGACCGGCTCGAAGGGCTTGGCGAGGAACGCGTCCACGCCTGCCTCCAGGCCGTTCTCCACCTCGTACTGCGTGCAGGCGCTGACGATCACCACGGGCAGATTCCGTGTCCGCGCGTCCGCGCGCAGCCGCGCGGCGGTCCGCAGCCCGTCGAGACGGGGCATCACCACGTCCAGGGTCACGACGTCGGGGCGCACCTGGTGCACCGCGTCCAGGCACTCGACACCATCAGCCGCGGTCACGACCTCGAAGCCCTCGAGCTCGAGATTGACCCTGATCAGCTGCCGGATGACCTTGTTGTCGTCCACAACAAGCACGCGGCCGGACGCCCCTGGCACAACTCGAGCGTAGGTCCGCGCCCGCCGCCGCGTCCGGCTTTTCCCCACTTCCACCCCCTCGGGCACCCCACACGCACAACCCGCCGACCGACCGCCTCACAGCGGGCGGGACTCCACCGGGCGCGGAATACCCGTGCCGGAACACCCGTGATGAGCTGGTAAGGTTCTACCCGTCGCCGCGCAGAAGCGCCCGACACGCCCCCGTAGCTCAGGGGATAGAGCAACGGCCTCCGGAGCCGTGTGCGCAGGTTCGAATCCTGCCGGGGGCACTTCGGAAGAAGTGTCGAAGAGGCCATCTGATCTGTAGAGATGCAGGTCAGATGGCCTCTTCGTGCAGGTACCGGTTCTCAGCGTTTGCGCCACACCGTCACGTGGGCCTCGAAGTAGTCGTACTCGCGGGGGTTCTGCCGCAGCACGGCTCCTTCGTCGCTCTCCGTCAGCAGGTCGAAGGCGGTGCCGAGCAGTCCCTTGACCGCCTCCTCGCTGGGCGTGCGGTCGCTGCTGGAGCCGAGCCAGCGCTCGGGGGCGCTGTAGGCCGGGTACCAGGACCACGGGCAGGCGACCATGAGCAGGCCGCCTGGGCGCAGGTACTCGTCAGAGTCGGTGAACTGACGCAGGCACGCCTCCGGGTCGGCGACCCGGTCCAGGACGTTGGACAGCACCACGGCGTCCAGGTCGCGCGCCGCCTCCCCGACGGCACCGAGGTCGCAGGCGTCGCCGACTGCGAAGGCGACCCACGCACGGCCGTTGCCGGGTGCGGGGACCCGGATGTGGACCTCTCGGCCGTACGGCCCCTGCTGGACCACGTTGAAGGTGCCGCAGCCGTGGCGGTTGAGCGCCTGGGCGACGTCGATGGAGCGCGGGCTGATGTCGATCCCAGTGACGCTCTCTTCCACCCAGCCACCCAGCGCGTGTGAGACGCCGCCGACACCGCAGCCCACGTCGAGGGCGTGGCGCACCCGCGTGCCGCAGCGCAGGGCGCACAGTTCGAGCAGGGCGGAGAGTCTCTGCGGGTACCCGTGGGCGGCGGCCAGGGGGTGATGGGGGCGGTCGAAGACATCGTCGATGTGCCCGTAGTGCATGAGCAGGTACTTGGAGATGTCACGCGTGGTCTCGTACGGGTCGACGGTGGAGTCGTCCTCGAAGAGGTCGTCACCCTTGAGCAATATCGGCGGTACCGTCATTCCTCAACTCCTCGCTTCCACGTATCCGCTGTCGCGGGTTCGGGCCCGGCGTCGGAGCGCCGGCCGTGGGGCTTGACGCGTCGCGCTTTCCAGGGCCTCGGCGAGGCCTCTGACGGTGGGGTTCTCGAACAGGGTGCGCACGCCCAGGTTGACGCCGAGGGCGGTGCGCAGCCGGTTCACCAGGCGGATGGCGAGCAGCGAGTGCCCGCCGAGGTCGAAGAACCCGTCGTCGACGCCGACGCGCTCCGCCCCCAGCATCTCGGCGAAGAGTCGGCAGAGGGTCTCTTCACGGGCGCCGCGGGGCGCGCGGTGTCCGGCCGCCGCCGAGTAGGACGGCACGGGGAGCTTCGCACGGTCGAGCTTGCCGTTGGCGGTCACCGGGAGCGCGGCGAGTTCGACGAACGCGGCCGGAACCATGTAGTCCGGCAGCACACCGGCGAGCCGCGCGCGCAGCGCGGCGGTGTCGAGCGGGGGCCCGGCGGGCACCGTGTAGGCGACCAGACGCCGGTCTCCGGGCGTGTCCTCGCGTACCACCACCGCGGCCTGGGCCACGCCGTCCGCGTGGGTCAACGCGGCCTCGATCTCGCCAGGCTCGATGCGGAAGCCGCGGATCTTGACCTGGTCGTCGGCGCGTCCCAGGAATACCAGGCGGCCCTGGTTGTCCCAGCGGACGACATCTCCGGTGCGGTACATCCGGGCGCCCGGATCGCCGTAGGGGTCGGCGACGAAGCGGGAGGCGGTGAGGCCGGGCCGGTCGGCGTAGCCGCGGGCGAGTCCCGCGCCCCCGCGTGCGGGGAGATGACGTCGCCGCCGGTGGTGACTTCCTTGAGCCGGGCGAGGCCCTCGGCGAGGTCTTCGGCGACGACCCGGAACAGGCCCGCGGTGAGGGACAGGGGGGTGAGGGCATGGCGTTCGATCAGCTCGCGCAGGGCATGCGCGTCGAGTTCGCCGGGCTGGGCGACGACGACGCGTCCGCCGTTGAGGAGCGGCGCCCAGATCTCGTATGTGGAGGCGTCGAAGGCGTGCGGCGAGTGGAAGAGCACCCGGTCGCCCGGACCGACCTTCCAGGACGGGTCGAGCGCCAGATCGACGACGCCCTGGTGGGTGATGACGATGCCCTTGGGTTCCCCGGTGGAACCGGAGGTGAACATCACATACGCCGCCGCCTCAGGCGCCGTCGCCGCGGGGCGCCATCCGCGGTGCTCCGGTGTGCCGAGCGTGACTTCGACGGGCTCGGGCCCCTCCGCGTCGCGGCCGGTCACCAGTTCGTGCGCGCGGTGGGCCGCGTCTACGAGCAGGACGGGGCTGGTGCCGGAGGCGACGACGTGACGCATGCGGGCGAGCGGGTACGCGGTGTGCACCGGCAGGTAGGCTCCGCCCGCCTTCAGTACGGCGAGTATCGCGACGACCAGCTCCGCCGAGCGTTCCATCAGGAGCGGTACGACCGTCTCCGCGCCGACGCCCGCCTTGACGAGATCCGCCGCCAGACCGCTGCTCTGGTCGTCGAGTTCGCGGTACGTGAGGTGAGCGCCGCCCGTTTCGACCGCTACCGCATCGGGGGTGCGCGCCGCCTGTGCCGCGAAGGCGTCCACGAGCGAGCCGCGTGTGCGGGGCAGAGCGGGCCCGGAGCCTAGGGCGAGGAGGTCGTGGCGTTCCTGCCGGGTCGTCAGGATGAGTGCCTGAAGCGTGGTTTCGGGGTCGGAGGCAACCTGTTCGAGGACCCGGACCAAGCGCTCGCCGATCAGCCGGGCGGACTCCCGGTCGAAGAGGTCACAGGCGTATCCGACGGCGATGTCGACGCCCGCGCAACCGCCGTCGGCCGCGTGACGCTCCTCGAAGGTGAACTCCAGGTCGAACTTGGCGATGTCGAGCATGTAGCCGTCGTCGGTGCTGGCGAGTCCGCCGAGCCGAGCCGGTTCGACGCGCATGTCCCTGGCCGATACGGCGACTTGGAAGAGTGGGTGGTGGGCCAGTGACCGGGTCGGTGACAGCTCTTCGACCAGGCGCTCGAAGGGCAGGTCCTGATGGTCGTACGCGGCCAGGTCCACCGCCCTCGTACGGTCCACCAGCTCGGCGAACGTCGGGTTGCCGGACGTGTCGCTGCGCAGCACCAGCGTGTTCACGAAGAACCCGACCAGCTCCTCGACAGCCGCGTCATCCCGGCCCGCGACGACCGTGCCCAGAGGAATGTCCGTACCCGCTCCCAGCCGCGTCAGCAAAGCCGCCACAGCCGCCTGCACCACCATGAACACCGACGCACCCCGGCCCGCGGCCAACTCCCGCAGCCTCCCGTGCACCTCAGCACCCAGCCCGACACCGACACTGCCACCCCGATACGAGGCACGGACCGGCCGGGGCCGGTCGACAGGCAACGCCAACTCCTGCGGCACCCCCCGCAACACCTCACGCCAGTAGCTCAGTTGACGTGGTTCCTGGGCGGCGAGGAGTTCGCGCTGCCACAGGGTGTAGTCGGCGTACTGGACCTCCAGAGGCGCCCAGCCGGGGGCGCGCCCGGCAAGCCGGGCCTCATAGGCCGCGGACAGATCCGCCGAAAGCGGACCCATCGACCAGCCGTCAGCCGCGATGTGGTGCACGACGGTCACCAGAACGGTCTCGTCCGGCCCGACTTCCAACACCCGTGCGCGGAAGGGGATGTCGGCGGCCAGGTCGAACGGGTGGCCGCCCGTCTCCGCCACCAGGCCGGGGACCTCGCCGGGGGCGCAGGCGAGGAACTCGACGGGCACGTCGCACTGGTCGAGGACGCGCTGGGCGGGCTCGTCGCCCACCTCCACGAACACCGTACGCAGAGCCTCGTGCCGGGCGACCACGTCCCGCACCGCCGCCGTGAACGCCTCGCGGTCCAGCTTCCCGGCGATCCGCGTCACCACCGGGATGTTGTACGTCGCCGACGGCCCCTCAAGCCGGTACAGGAACCACAGACGACGCTGAGCAAACGACAACGGCAGCACGATGCCCCTCCGGATCGTCGCGTCTCGGGAACTCGCCCAAGACCGGGAACGCACCCCAGGAATGGAACAGTTGGGCGGCAGGAGTGAATGCGCTCGATCCTAGGGAGTCCGGATGACTCCAGGAGCCCTCAAGCGCCTCTCTGTCAGCAAGATGACAGGCCGCCGACGCCCCGGCCGTACTCGACGACGCTTCCGAGAGCAAGCGCCCTGGACCTCGTCGGCATGGCCGATTATCGACTCCCTCTCGTTGACCCTACAGATATATCGTTAACGACGTTCCGCCGACTGCCCCCACACCCGCCGCCCCAAGGGCCCGCGAGGAGGAGCCGTGCACCTGCCGCCCCAGCCCCCGCCTCCCCCACCGCCCCCGCCGCCCCGGCCCCCGCGCCGTCCCGACCTGCGCGCGGCTGTCCTGCTGCTGTTGCGCGAACAGCCCCACAGCGGCCACCAGATCGCCCAGGAGCTGGAGCGCCGCAGCCTCGGGGTGTGGCGGCCCCGGCCCGGATCCGTCTACCCCGTACTCCAGCAGTTCGAGGAACAGGGCTTCGTACGAGCATCCGGCCGTCAGGGCTCGCGGGTGTTCCACCTCACGGAAGAGGGCGCCCGGCACTGCGACGAAGGCGCGCGGGAGTGGGGGGCGCCGTGGGACCTGTGGCGGGATACGGCCGACGAGGGGGTACCCGAGCTCTACCACGAGCTCACCCGGCTCGCCGCCGCCGTGCAGCAGGTGGCGACCGTGGCCACCGGGACACAGGTCGAGCGGGCGGGCCGGTCGCTGGCCCGCACCCGGCGTGAGCTGTATCTGCTGCTGGCGGAGGACGAAGAGGAAGACCGGGGCGAAGCGGAAGACCGGGCGGAAGACCGGGGCGAAGGGGAGGACCGGGCGGAAGACCGGGGCGAAGGGGAGGACCGGGGCGAAGAGTCGCGGGAGTAACACCGGGGCCGGTCGGCCCGGTTCGTCGAAGGTCCGGCTGTCCACATGCGGACCGCCTCCGTGCGGTCGCGGCCCCGTGCGCCGTACAGTCACCCGACTCCACGAGACGAGACGAGACGCACACGATATCGGGAGGGATCTTGTCGAGCAGGTCGGCTGACCCGCCGCACGACATCGCCCCGGAGCGCCCCGCCGCCCCGGACGTTCCGCTGCGGCGCAATCGCGGCTTCCAGCTCCTGTGGACCGGCTCGGTGTTCGCCTTCCTGGGCAAGGAGATCGCCGAACTCGCTTATCCGCTAGTGGTGTTGACACTCACGGGCTCACCCGGCTGGGCGGGCGCGTTCGGCGGTGTGCAGATCCTCATGGCGCTGCTCTGCGGAATGCCCGCGGGCGAACTGGCGGACCGCTACGACCGGCGCCGACTGCTGCTGTGCGTGGAGGCGGTCCGCGCCCTGGCCACCGGAAGCGTGGTGGCGGCCTTCCTGCTGGACGCGGTGTCGCTGCCGCACCTGCTCGCGGTGGCCGCGGTCGTCGGCGCGGCGCAGCCGCTGGGCGGGTCGACCCGGATGCTGCTGGTGCGTTCGCTGGTGCCGCCCCGGCAGCTGACGGCCGCACTGACGCAGGAGGAAGTCCGCAGCCACTCCGCCGCGCTGTCGGGGCCGCCGCTGGGCGGCGCGCTGTACGCGGTGGCGCAGGTGGTGCCGTTCGTCGTCACGGCGTGCTCGTTCGCGGCGTCCCTGGTGCTCACGCTGTTCGTGCGACCACCGGTCCAGACGCCCCACGCGCCGATGCGCGCGGCCGACAAGGAGCCGCCGCTCACGCGGATGACGGTGGGCCTGCGCGCGGTATGGGGGCATCCCACGCTGCGCACGGGCATGCTGTTCGCCGCCGCGATGAACACGGTGACGGCGCCGGTGATCCTCACGGTGGTGGTACGGCTGCGCGAACAGGGCCTGTCCAGCACGACGATCGGTTTGATGACGATGTGCCTGGCGGTCGGCGGGCTCGTGGGGACGGTGCTGGTGGCGCCACTGCACCGGCTGCTCACACCGGGGCTCCTGATGCTGTGGCTCGGCGGTACGGCGTTCCTGCTGATCGGATCGCTGTCGGCGCCCTGGGGCCGGTGGTGGCCGGGCGTCGCGCTGTTCCTGCTGGGGCTGGGCGGGCCGTCGATGCGCGTACTCGTCGACATTCTGATCTTCCGTCAGGTCCCGGACGAGCAACGAGGGCGCGCGGTGGCCGCCTGTATGACGGTGTTCGGCGCGGGGGCGTCACTGGGGGTGTTCACGGCCGGCCAGCTTTTGGAGCACACGTCGGACACGGTCACCGTGCTGGCACTCGTCGCGGTGCTGGCGGCGGCGTGGTGTGTGGGCCTGTGCACACGGGAGCTGCGCAGGGCGCAATGGCCCGAGGAGCGGGAAACCCCCAGGGGTTGAGACTCGCCACGACCTCGGCGCTCGCGTCCTCGCCGGCCAGCGGCGCCCTTCCGGGCGCCAGGACGACGAGCTGACGGACCGGCGCGCCCGGCGCCCCGCCTCGCGGAGCTCGCCGACGCGGCCGCGCCGCCGCGAGCTCGGATACATCGCGAAGCTCTCTCGGGGACTGATGGTGGACCACGAAGGCGCCTGGCACTCCCCTACCGTGGCCAAGCCGTGGGTGGCCGCCGTGGAAGCGTTCGCCATCGGCGGCGGGGTGCAGCTGCTGCTCGTCTTCGACCGGGTGATCGCGGCGTCGGACGCGTACCTGAGCCTGCCCGCCGCGCAGGAGGGGATCATCCCCGGCGTCTCCAATTTCCGCCTCCAGCAGGCGGCGGGGGCGCGGATCTCCCGGCAGATCGTCCTGTGGGGCCGACGGATCTGGGCGACGGAGCCGGACGCCCGGCTGTTCGTTGACGAGGTGGTGGAGCGTGCCGGCATGGACCGGGCGGTGGCGACGGCGGTGGAGCGGCTGGACAACCCGGCGGTGGTGACGAACCGGCGGATGCTGCGGCTCGCGGAGGAACCGCCCGACGCGTTCCGCGCGTACATGGCGCAGTTCGCGGTGCAGCAGGCGCTGCGGCTGTACAGCGAGGACGTGATCGGGAAGGTGACGCGCTTCTCGGCGGCTCGGGAGCGGTCGTAGCGGCCGGGATGGGCGCGAGTGCTGCCGGGGGCGTTCCGGACCGACAAGGCCCGTGGAGCGGTGCGGGATGTCCGGATGACGGGGCGGTGAATGGCCGATTCCATAGGGTCCCTGCCCCTTGACGGATGGTGTTCTCGTCGGTTCGGGCGGCCGGGGTGAAGTCGCCGGGCATGGCCGCGCGAGGACGGGCACGGGGTGCCGACCTCGGATGACGCCCCGATGTGGCCATGGGCGAGCCCTGGGGCGGCAGCGCGGCGGGGGCTTCCGGAGCGGGGCGGGGGCGCTCGTACGTCCGTTTGTCGAATGGCTGGTTCCTGAGCACCCGGAGCGAGATCTTCCGGGTGATTCTGTAGCTCCGTGCACTTCCGTCGATTCGTAGGAGGAACCGCATGTCTGTCATGTCCGCCACCCGTACCGACGAGATCGTCACCGCCTGGCTCCAGGGCGCCGAGACGGCCTGCGGCACCGACAACCCCGCCGGTCCGCTCTACGTGGGCGGCGCGGCCGGGGAGGCCGCGCTGACCGACGCCACCGAGGCGATGTTCACCGCGTGCAGCAGCTGCAGCGGTTCGATGCACAGCTACTGCTGCTGA
Organism: Streptomyces sp. O3; assembly: GCF_054788135.1. Classification (NCBI taxonomy): domain Bacteria; kingdom Bacillati; phylum Actinomycetota; class Actinomycetes; order Kitasatosporales; family Streptomycetaceae; genus Streptomyces; species Streptomyces sp. O3. The sequence goes on along the minus strand of NZ_JBTVYK010000020.1, from coordinate 43,336 downwards.
CGCACCACCGCACCGCGCCGCGCGCGAGGCCGGGGGCCCTCACGGGTTCCCCGGTCTCGCGCCGGACCGTGCGGACGTGACCCAGTCGGCAGGAGGAGAGGACGAGGAGACTCGGCATGGCAGAACCGGTGGCAGCGGCCCGCACCGCGGACGAACCCCCGCCCGAAGGATGGTTCGCGGGGCCGGTGGACGCCTTCGCGGGCCCGCTGTTCGAGGAGCTGGACGACCGGATTCCGGGGATCGCCGGGCTGGCCTCCGACGAGCGGGGCGTGCTGCGCGAGTCGGCGCGCGAGGCGCTCAGCCGTACCCTCCAGCTCCGGCTCAACCGGGTGCTTCTGCTGGAACTTCGCGCCGCCGCCCTGGCCGGCGAACTGCCCGGTGCGGACTCGGCCGCCCGTTGGGACTCCTTCCTGCGGCGCGCCGCCACACCCGGATTCGCCGAGGCCCTGTGCCGACGGTACCCGGCGCTGCGCCAACGGGCCTTCGCCTCAGGGCGTCTGCTGATCGAGGGCGCCGTGGAGGCGGGCGCGCGGTTCGCCGCCGACCGGTCGGCCGTCGCCGGCCTGCTCGGCGACGATCCGGGGCCGCTGCGCGCCCTGGAGCTCGCGCGCGGGGACACCCACCAGGGCGGCCGGGCCGTCGCCCGGCTGGTCTTCGAGACGGACAGCGTCATGTACAAGCCGCGTCCGGCGGAGGCAGACGCCGCGCTGCGCTCCTTCGTCGCCGCCGTCCCCGGCGCCGGAGACCTGGCCGTACCGAGGGTGGTGGTACGGGACGGCTACGGCTGGGCCCAGTACCTCGACCACCGCTACTGCCGCGACGAGGCGGAGCTCGCCCGCTTCTACCGCGCCCTGGGCGGCTGGCTGGCGGTGATGCGGCTGCTCGGCGGGACCGACCTGCACGCCGAGAACCTGGTGGCGCACGGCCCGACGCCCGCCGTGGTCGACGCCGAGGCCCTGTTCACTCCCGATGTCGAGGTTCCGCCGAGCGGACGCGGCGACGCCGTGGACCAGGCGGCCCGCGCCATCCGCAACACCGTGCTGCGCACCGGGATCCTTCCGCTCCGTACCGACGGCTACGCCCTCGCCGGTGTGGACCTCTCGGCCGCGGGCGGTCTGCCCGGTCAGCAGCCGCAGATCCGCGTCCCGGTCATCGCGGACGGGGGTCTGGACACCGCCCGGATGGAGATCGGCGTGGTGGACCTGCCCCCGGCCGGCAACCACCCCAGCCCCGAACCCGTGCTGATCCGCCACTGGGACCAGGTGCTGGTCGGTTTCGACGCGCTCACCGGGAGTCTGGCGGAGCTGGACGCGCGTGGCGAACTGAGCACACTGACCGAGGTGTTCGACGGGTGCCGGGTCCGCAGGATCCGACGGCCCACCCAGTCGTACACGGACATCGGCCGGATGCTCTGGCACCCGGCGTCACTGCACGACCCCGACGCCGCCCTGGCGCGGGCCCGCGACGTCCTCCACCGCAACGCGCTCGCCGCTCCGGGCGCGCCCCGCGAACCCGCGGTGATCGACGGGGAGATCGCGGATCTGCTGGTCGGCGACGTCCCGGTGTTCGACGAGCGGGTGGACGGGCAGCGGCTGACCGACTTCCTGACCGGGTGGCGGCGAGCGGACCTCACCCGCGAGCGGGACACCATCCGCAGCGCGCTGGTCGGCGCCTATCTGAACGAGCGGCGACTGCCCGAACGGGTGCGGACGCCCACCCGCGCGCCGAGCTCCGACGACCTGGACCGGCGACGGCGCACACTGGCCGCCGAAGCCATGGAGACGATCCGCGCGGCGAGTGTGCGCGGCACGGACGCCACCGCGACCTGGATCAGCCCGGTGCTCACCGACTACGGATGGGCGATCCGCCCGCTCGGCGCGGACCTCTACACCGGGCAGGGCGGCGTCGCCGTCGCCCTCGCCGAGTACCTGCGGGAGCAGCGGGCCGGCCGGGCCGACCCGGTGCCCGGCGTCGAGTCCCTGCTGCACGGGACCCTGGAGGTGCTGGCCGCCACCGAGGACACCACCCCGGTCCGCCAGCTCGGCGGGTTCACCGGCCTCGCCTCCCAGGTGTGGACCTGGGCCGCGCTGCACCGGCTCCTCGGTACGCCCGAGCCGCTTGACCGCGCCCGCGCCAGGGCGGCGCTGCTGACCCCGGAGGCCATCGCCGACGACCAGGCGCTGGACGTGCTCAACGGCGTGGCCGGGGTGATCGTTCCGCTGCTCGGCCTCGGTGAACTCACCGGCGAGGAACGGTGGCTGGACGCCGCCGCGGAAGCGGGTCGGCGCCTGGAGCGGACCGCCGTCACCGACGACCGCGGGGCACGGTGGTCCACGGTGATGTTCCCGGAGGGCATCGGCGGCTTCGCCCATGGCGCCACTGGCGCCGGGTGGGCGCTCACCCGGCTCGCCCTGTCCGCCGCCGGGAGCGCGGCCGACCGGCGGCGTTGGCACGAACTCGCCGCCCTGGCCCACGACTTCGAGGAGTCGCTGTACTCCCCCGCGGAACGCGCCTGGACCGACGCGCGGATCGGAGGAGAGGTCGACTACCCCACCGCGTGGTGCCACGGCAGTACGGGCATCGGCCTCGCCGCCGTCGACCTCTACCGGCGCACCGGCGATCCCCGCCATCTGGGCACCGCGCTCCGCTCGGGACCGGCCGGGATGCGCGAGGGCTTCGGCTGGAGCCACACCCTCTGCCACGGCGACCTCGGACTGTGGGAACTCCTCCACGGGCTGCGCGCCTTGGAGGAGTACGAGGGTCCGTCCGCCGCGCAGGCCGACGCCGAGTTGGTCACCGGAATCGAGGAGCGCGGTCCGGTCGGCGGGCTCGCCAAGGAGGCGTTCGCGCCGGGGCTGCTGCCGGGGCTGTCCGGAGTGGTCCACCATCTGCTGCGGATGCACCCGGACGCCCGGCTGAGCTCGCCTCTCCTGCTGGCCCTCCCTCCGGCGTCGTGACGCACCGGAGCGTGCTCCCGGACAGCCCCTGAACGGACGGGTGGCACCCCGTACTGAGGTGCCACCCGTCCGTTCGGTGTCGGTTATCGGCCTGAGATGCTCGCGGCGGCTCCGCCGACCTTGGTCCAGGCGGTTCCCGATCCGGTCCACTGGTGGACGGTGGTTTTGTCGGGGCTCAGCCCGTACAGGTAGCCAGCGGTGACGGCGAACTGCGCTCCAGGTCCGCCGACCTTGCTCCAACTGTCCGGCGTACCGTTGTACCTGTACAGGTCACCGGTGGACGGGTTCGTCGCGTACAGACCGGCCCCGCCGCCGTACAGTACGCCGGCGGCACCGCCGACCTTGTCCCACGAGGTCCCCGACCCGGACCACCGGAAGACGGCGCTCTTGTCCGGACTCAGCCCGTAGAGATGGCTACCCGTGACCACGAACTGCGCGCCCGGCCCACCGACCTTGCTCCAACTGTCCGGCGTACCGTTGTACCTGTACAGGTCACCGGTGGCGGGGTCGGTGGCGAAGAGTCCGGCGCCGCCGGCGTAGAGGGCGCCTGCGGCTCCGCCGACCTTGGTCCAGGCGGTTCCCGATCCGGTCCACTGGTAGACGGCGCTCTTGTCCGGGCTCAAACCGTAGAGATGGTTACCCGTGACGACGAACTGCGCTCCAGGCCCGCCGACCTTGCTCCAACTGTCCGGCGTACCGTGGTACTTGTACAGATCACCGGTGGACGGATTGGTGGCGAACACCCCGGCCCCGCCCGTGATCAGCTCGCCCGCGGCACCCCCGACCTTCGTCCACACATCGCCCTGGCCGGAGTACTGGTACACGCCCGACCGGTCCGGCGACAACGCGAAGAGGCCGCTCCCGCCGGAATGCGGATCACCGCAGTTGCGACTGGTCTCGAAGTGCTTGCCGTAGCGGTCCGAGACCGGGACGGCATGACCGTCGATGGTGGCCTGCACGACCGAGCCGTTCAGCTTCTGCTCGTAGTGCAGGTGCGCCCCGTCGGAGGCGCCGGTGTTGCCGACGGTGCCGATCTGCTGCCCCCGCTCCACGTCGGTGCCGACCGAGACGTCGAGCCGGTCCAGGTGCAGATATCGGGTCTGCCAGCCGCCACCATGATCGATGACGACGAAGTTCCCGGCGCTGTTGGAGTATTGCGACACTACGACGCGTCCCGTGGCCGAGGCCAGTGCCGGTTTGCCCAGGGTGGCTCCGCTGGTCGGGATCATGTCGATCATGTAGGGGCTCGCGTGCCCGCCGTGCGTGGACGTCGTCCACTTCTCGCCACAGGGAACGGGCAGCTGGAAGGCGGGGGGTGAGCCCGCGGCCTGGGCCGTGGTCGCGGTGGGCAGGGGTGAGACGAGGGCGAGAAGCAGCGCTATCGCTGCCAGGAAGCCGTACCGTCTGACGGTTCTCAAGGCCTCTCCTTAGGGCGAAATATCGTCTGTGCGGGTGGGGCGGCGGAGGCTTAGTCGGTCGCGATGCTCGCGGCGGGGCCGCCGACCTTGGTCCAGGCCGTCCCCAGGCCGGTCCACTGGTAGACGGCGCTCCTGTCCGGGCTGAGGCCGTAGAGGCGGTCTTCGGTGACGGCGAACTGTGCGCCGGACCCGCCGACCTTGCTCCAGCTCTCCGGTGTGCCGCGGTACCTGTACAGATCGCCGGTGGCGGGATTGGTGGCGAACACCCCGGCCCCGCCCGTGATCAGCTCGCCCGCGGCACCGCCGACCTTGGTCCAGGCGGTTCCGGATCCGGTCCACTGGTAGACGGCTCTCTTGTCCGGGCTGAGTCCGTAGAGGTGGTCTTCGGTGACGGCGAACTGTGCGCCGGGCCCGCCGACCTTGCTCCAACTGTCCGGCGTGCCGAGGTACCTGTACAGGTCACCGGTGGCGGGATTGGTGGCGTACAACCCGGCGCCACCGCCGTACAGTTTGTCGGCGGCACCGCCCACCTTGGTCCAGGCGGTTCCCGATCCGGTCCACTCGTAGACGGCGTCCTTGTCCGGGCTCAACCCGTAGAGGCGGCCGTCCGCGACGACGAACTGCGCGCCGGGGCCGCCGACCTTGCTCCAGTCCTCCGGCGTGCCGTTGTACTTGTACAGATCGCCGGAGGACGGGTTCGTCGCGAACAGCGAGCCATCGCCTCCGATCAGCGCTCCCGCGGCCCCTCCGATCCTGACCCAGGATGTTCCGCTGGTCCGCTGATAGACGCCGCTCTTGTCGGGGCTCAGGCCGTACACATGACGCGGGGCGAACGGCCGCGCGCGCCAGCTGAGTGGAGCCAGGTCCACGCCGCCGTTACCCCAGCCCGCACTGCTGACCCAGAGGCTTCCGTCGTGGTCCGGAACGACCTCCGCGGCGTGCGCGGGCAGTCGGCCCACTTGCCCGGAGGGTGAGAAGCGGAAGGGGTCAGCGCTCGCGTAGACCTCGGCTCCCACATAGTCCGTGGCGGAGGAGCCTCCGATGAACAGGTACCAGAGACCGTCGCGCTGTATGACGTACGGAGATTCGGTCCAGCCGCCTCCCGAAGCGGTGAACGCGGTCTTCCGGGGACCCCACGACACGAGGTCGGGGCTCGTCCGGTAGGCGACGACACTGCGGCCCCCGGTGGCTGTCTCCGTGGCGGTGTAGTACATCACCCACTGCGTCCCCACTCGGGTGACCATCGGGTCGCGCGCTTCGTATCCGTCACGGAACAGCGGCCCGTCGGCTCGGCGTTTCCAGTGGTGCAGATCCGTCGACGTGGCCAGATTGATCTGACTCCTCGACGGATCTCCCTCGGTTTGTCCGCCGGCGTAGAACATGTAGTACGTGGAACCGGAGCGGATGACATGCGGTGCCCAGAGGTGGGACTCGCCATAAGCGGGATCGACGTTCAGCGCCATGGGCTGCTTGGTCCACGGTCCGCGCAGACTGGGCGCCGTGGCGTGGGCGAACGAGTCCTCGGCCTCGGGGTCGGCGGGCTCGGCGTGGGTGATGCCGAAGAGATGCCACGTCCCGGTGGACTCGTCCCGGACGATGGTGTGGTCGTTGATGTACCAGGGCCGGGATTCCCCGACCGACGGGTCATAGATCCGAACGAAGTCTCCACTGACCACGGACTCGGTGGGCGACGCGGCGGACTCGGTGGGCGTCGCGACCGCTGCGGGCGCCACCCCGAGTGAGACCGTCACGAGGACGGCGGCAAGAACCATGCGCAAGATCATGGTGAGGTGTCTCCATGGGAACGGCCGCAGGCGGACCGGGCTGCCGGACCGCCTGCGGTTCGGTATCGGTATCGGTATCGGTTACCGGCCTGCGAGGGAGTGTGCGGGGCCGCCGACCTTGTCCCATGAGGTCCCGGATCCGGTCCATCGGAAGACAGCGGTCTTGTCCGAGCTCAGCCCGTATACGTGCTTGCTGGTCAGGGCGAACTGCGCGCCGGGCCCGCCGACCTTGCTCCAGTCCTCCGGCGTGCCGTTGTACTTGTACAGATCACCGGTGGACGGGTTCGTCGCGTACAGCCCGGCGCCACCGCCGTACAGTCTCCCGGCGGCACCGCCGACCTTGTCCCATGAGGTCCCGGATCCGGACCACCGGAAGACAGCGGCCTTGTCCGGGCTCAGCCCGTATACGTACCTGCCGGTCACGGCGAACTGCGCACCGGGGCCGCCGACCTTGTTCCAGCTCTCCGGCGTGCCGGTGAACTGGAACAGGTCGCCGGAGGACGGGTTCGTCGCGTACAGCCCGGCCCCGCCGCCGTACAGCCTGCCAGCGGCACCGCCCACCTTGTCCCACGAGATCCCCGACCCGGACCACCGGAAGACAGCGGCCTTGTCCGGGCTCAGCCCGTACAGGTGGCCAGCGGTGACGGCGAACTGCGCGCCGGGCCCGCCGACCTTGCTCCAGTCCTCCGGCGTGCCGTTGTACTTGTACAGATCACCGGTGGACGGATTGGTGGCGAACACCCCGGCCCCACCCGTGATCAGCTCGCCCGCGGCACCGCCGACCTTCGTCCACACGTCGCCCTGGCCGGAGTACTGGTACACGCCCGACCGGTCCGGCGACAACGCGAACAGGCCGCTCCCACTCGGAGCGGGACCACCACAGTTCGTACTGACCATGTCCACCGGGTTGTCGGGGTCCATGACCAGCAACTGCCCCTGGATCCTGGAATGGACTATGTGCTGGTTGTCCGCGTCCTGGTCGCTGTCGGGGTTGTAGAGCTGCTCGTAGTGCAGGTGCGGCTTGCCCGGTGCACCGACGTCCCCCATGTAGCCGATCACATCACCGCGGTTGACCCAGGTGCCGGGCTTGGCGACGCCGGTCATGTGGAGGTACACGGTGAACCAGCCCTGGCCGTGTCTGATCTCCAGCCCGCCCGGTGAGAAGTTCTCGTGCACCAGGCCGCTCGCCGAGGCGAGGATGCGACTTCCCTCCGGCATCGCGTACCGGTACATGTCGATCTTCTTGTCGACCGGATTGTGGGTGGGGTAGGTCTTCAGCTCGACCTTGACGCCGCACGGGAAGGGCAGCAGGAAGTCCGGCCGGGTGTCCTCCATACCCGCTGCCCGCGCCGGTGAGACACCGCTGACGCCCAGGGCCATCGCAGCCGAGAGCCCGCCGGCGGACTTGAGGATGTTTCTGCGTGTGGGACGGTGCTCGCTCACCATGACCTCCTGGTCACTCACATCGTGAAGAGGTGGCGGGCGGCTTCGCGGTGGCCAGAGCCCGGAATCCCGTTCGCGATGCCGCGGATCCGCTCGCTACGGGGAGGAAGGTACGGACGGGCACAGGGTCGGTGAATCCGGAACTCTACGGAGTGACAGGGGTCGACGGCTCGGGATAAGACCTCCCGGCACGCGGAGGCGTCCCCGTGGCGGGCTCGTCGTCAGTCATCGAGATTTCATCGGTCCTGCCGGTGACGGTCCTGGCCGCGGCGATGACGAGCACGCTTGCTCTCCTGGCGGGTGAGCACGGTCACGGCGGGGCGGTCGGTGGTGACGTGCGTGGGCATCACTGCTCCCCGGACTCCAGACGGGTGGGCCTTGCGGACGGTGTCGCAAGGTAGCGGGGAAGCATCGGGCTCGGCGTCCGGAACGATCCGGAGTGATACCCGCGACCGGGTCGGGCATCCGCGATCGCGCGTCGACTCCCTCGCGGGCGGAGCCGTTACGACGGCATGGCGCAAGAGGGGAGGGCCGGACGGTCCCGCGTGCGGACGGCGGGCAGCCAGGCCGTGGACGCCGGGTCCGTACGGGGCAGGCGGACGCGGAACCAGACGCTGGAGCTCAGATCCTCCTCGTCGATGATGGGCTGGCCGTCGCGCAGTCGGCAGTCCGCGTCAAGGACGTCGTCGTGCCACACCCGAGTGGCCACGACGTTCTCGGCCGTGTAGGGCTGGCGCGGGTCTATCGCGAGGCCCAGGCTGCAGTGGGGGTCGCGGTCCGCGCGCTCCTGACAGCCTCGCTCGGCGTTGAACACCCGGACGCGGGCGGGGCCTTGGTCGGAGGCGTCCTGGCCCCAGGGCCACCCCAGCGCGGCGGCCGTCGTCGAGCCCGCGGTGAGGGTGAGCAGGACGCCGAGGAGCGCGGTACGGAGCCGGGGACGGGAACGGGAACGGAGCCGAGAACGGAGCCAGGGCCGGGGACGGGACGGGCGGCGGGCGGGTCGCGGCCCGGCGGCCTCGATCCGTTCGAGCAGGCTCTCGGCCGTGTGCGCGGCGCGCGCGGCGTGGGTGGGGGCGAGGCAGTCGGCGGCCAGTTCGCGCCAGAACTCCGGCACGGCGTGGTCCATCCGCAGGGGCGCCCTGCCCTCGGCGTACTCCTGTACGGCGGCGCCCCGCGCGGTGGGCGTCGCGCCGGGGAACGGCGAGACCCCGGCGGCGAACACCTCGTGGATCACGATCCCGAGCGCCCAGATGTCGGCCGTGGCCCTGACTTGTACGCCCTGCTCCCCGAGCGGCTGCCGCCAGCGCTCGGGCGGCAGGTAGTCCGGGGTGCCCATGGGGGCCGCGTAGCCGTGGGTGCCGGTGAGTTCGATGGCGAAGCCGAAGTCCGAGAGCCGTACCTCGCCGTCCTGGTCGACGAGGATGTTCTCGGGCTTGAGGTCGGTGTGCACCCAGCCGGTACGGTGCAGATGGGCGAGGCCCTCGCAGATCCCGGCGACGATCCGGCCGCCCTGGCTCTCGGTGATCCCCGCCGCGAGCAGGTCGCGCAGGCTGCCTGCGGCCCGTTCCATGACGAGGACGATCGCGCCGTCGAGGGCTGGCCGCTCCGGTGCGCTCAGGACGAGGGTGTCGAGAAACCTGACGAGCCTCGGGTGGGGCGTGTCGCGGCCGACCTCGACCTCGCGACGGGCGGCTTCGGCCACGTCACGGGCCTGTCGGGGGGCCAGGCCCGCGGTCGGCATGACCTTGAGAGCAACCTCGAAGCGGTCCGCCGGATCCGCCGGGCCTGCCGCGCCCGCAGGGTCCGCAGGGTCCGCCGAGCCCGCCGCATCTGCCGGGGCCGCCGAACGTACCGGTGCCGCACCTGCCGCGACTACCGAGCCTGCCGTGTTCGCCAAGCCCGCCGTGTTCGCCGGATCTGCCATGTCCGCCGAGCCCGCCGGGCCCACCAGGTCCGCCGCGCCCTCAGGGTCCGCCGCACCCTCCGGGTCCGCGGGTCGTGCCGCGTAGACGGTGGCCCAGCCTCCGGCGCCGATCGGCTCGTCGACGATCCAGTCGCCCACGCGGTGCCCGCGGGGCAGGAGTTCCAGGCGGCCGCTGTCCCTGGAGGCGGCCCGGTCGTACAGGGGCACCACGGTCTACCGGCTCGTGGCGGATTGGGCTCGCCGCGGCAGCAGCGCGAGATGCTCCTCCCCGACGATGCCGAACTTCAGCGCGACCCCGACCACGGCCTCGCGCTTGCCGTTCCTGCGGTCCGCCCGCCCGGTCCCGTCGGGAGCGGGCGTCTGCACGCGCAGCTTCTCGTCGGCGAGGTAGTCGATGTGCGAACTGACCGCGCGTGCCGTCAGCCTGCCGCACGCGGGATGGTCCCGGAGCCGCTCGACGACCTGGGGCGTGGTCGGCACGGCGACCGGCCAGCTGTCCCGCAGCCACGGCTCGCAGAGCGCGACGAGCACCAGGAAGTAGGTGGCGGTCTCGTCCAGGGAGTACGCCGTCAGGGTGCGGCTCTCGCCGCCGGGCCCGGCCGTGGCGCGCGGGTCGACGTACACATGGTCGGGCGCGAACACCTGGAAGAAGACCGGGGTGTCGCGGCGCGAGGGCAGCACCACCCGAGAGAACTCGAACGGGATGGGCGCTCCGGCCCGGCGCGGCGGGACGCGCAGATACTCGCCCGCGCCTTCCGGGTTCTGCACCAGGTAGCTGTGTGTGGCGCTGAGGTTGCTCAGCTGCCAGTGGTCGTCGGTCGCGTGGATCTCTCCGGCGAGGCGGGACACGGTCGCGTCGGCGAGGCAGAGTTCGACCGGCGTGGCGGCCGAGCCGCGGCCGAACCGTGCGCGTTGCCCCGGACCGAGCCTGAGGGTCGCCGGGGCCCCACCGTCCCCTTCCGCCAGGTACACGACAATCCCGCTCAACGTCCCGCTCCCCCCGCTGCTCGCGCCCATCACTGCGACCGACAGAGCGCACGTTACCGTCAGCACGCGGGGGTTCACTCGGTGGCATAACTCACGTTTCGCGGACGCCGCACGGATCACGCCACACGGCGGCTCGGCACAGAGCGGGAGCCTCTACCTCAAAGGGGGGCGAGTCACGAGCCTGACCGAGCCACGAGCCGGTCACCGAACGGGGCCCAGGACCCCGGCCGCCGCTCGAGCGTACCCGCACGCGGGTGCGCACCCGGACTTCGGCGGCGACCGCTCAGGCATGCCCGGTCGCGTCGGCCGCGGTGGACGCGGACGGCGCACGACACCGGGTTCGCCGAACTCCACGCCTGGGGCCCGGTCGCCGCCGAGCGCGGTCTGCCGACGGTGACCGAGCCGATCGCCGCCAGGGGGCAGCGCGAACGCCTCCCGCCTCCCGTCCACGCTGGGCACGAGCAGCGGTGCCGCGGCCGCCAGTCGTCCCCTCCGCCGCTCGGCCGCGCCTGGCGGCGGTGGAAGGACGCCACGCCGGACGGGGCGATCGCGGCGGCGGTGAGCCGACGCCGCCGCGCGCCACCCGCGGCGGCGTACTGGCCGCGGTGCCGGACCGGTTCCACGCAGCCCAGTCGCCGCCCGGTGCACGCTGCCACCGGTGGCAGATCTCCGCGCCGCAGGGTTCGAGGGCGAACACCCTCAGGCAGCCGTCCGCGTTCACCGCGACGGTGGGCGGGGTGCCGACCGGACCGTCGAATCCGACCTCCCGCGGATCCCAGGTCAGCGCACCGGGCGAGCGCTGCCGTCGCCGGGGCTCAGCGCGAAGATCTCACGCCCCGCCGTCGGCGTCACGGGCGACGGCGGGGCGGCCCCGGCCGGTCCGCCGAACTCCGCGCAGTCCGACCAGGTGTCGGCGTCCGGGTCGAGCTGGACGCGGCGCAGGCCGCGCGCCGACGGCACGTCTCGACGGCGATCCGGTCCGTCGGGAGAGACCGAGCAACACGTGCCGTCCCCCCGTCACGCCTTGCGCAGGCGCGCGATGACGCCGTCGATGTCGTTCCTCAGCATCTCCTTGCGGACGATGTGGCCGCCTTCCACTTCGTGCGGCTCGTGCGGGATGCCCACGCGGTTGAGGTGGTACCGGAACTCCCGCTGGGTGCGGAGCACCATCTCCTCGTTGGCCACGTCCCACCAGTTGATCGGATTGGGGCTGGTGCCCGCGACCAGGAAGACCCGCTTGTGCCGGTAGCTCTCGATGCGCTCGACCGGGTTGTCGGCGCTGACCCTGGCCTCGTCCCAGGGGATTCCGTAGACCATGCCGCCGCCCAGCTCCACGGCAGCGGAGGACGCGTTGGCCCAGTCCGTCACCCGGCCGCCGTTGGGCCCGCGCAGGTGGGCCGGGCCGGAGTGGGAACTGACCGAGGCGAAGTGGCCGTAGTACTTGGCCGCGTACTTCAGCGCGCCGAAGCCGCCCATGGAGAACCCGGAGACGGCGCGGCCGTCGTACTCGGCGTAGGTACGGAAGTTGTCGTCGATCCACGGCAGCAGCTGCGCCATGTGGAAGTGTTCCCAGTTGCGGGGGCCGACGGCGGAGCTGACCGGGTTGGAGTACCAGCCCGCGCGTCCGCCGTCGGGCATCACGACGATGAGGTTCTTCCAGGCGGTCAGCTCCCGGATCCAGTAGTACGCGTCGAAGCTGATGAAGTCCTGGTCGCCGCCGTGCAGCAGGTAGAGGACGGGGTAGCGGCGTCCGCTGGTGTGGTAGCCGTCGGGCAGCAGCACGTTGACCGCGGGGTCCCAGCCGATCGCGTCGGTCCGGAACCGGTAGTACCACATCCGGTGGTCCTGCTCGCCGCGTTGCGTGATGGTCAGGCCGCGGCCGTTGCCGACCGCCGCGGCCGTCGGCGCCGCCGCGAGGACGCCTCCGGCGCCCAGGGCCGCGGCGGCGGTGAGTCCGCCTGCGGACCTGAGGATGCTCCTGCGGGTGGGGTTCTGCGCGGTCACGGTGACCTCCTGTGAGCGAGCGTGGCTGGCGGGCCACGTCGCCCTCCCGGCGGCACGACCCGTTCGGAACCTAGCGACGCCCGCCCGGCGGGAGTATCCGGAACCTTACGGACTGACAGACGCGACGCGTGTCGGCTAGGGCCTGTGCCCTAGGGACGGCGGTCTGTCGCAATCTCGGCCACGAACGCCAGGAGGCGGGTCTGGACATCTTCCGGGATGGTGTCGTCGCGCAGTCGGCGGCCGAGCGCCGTGGTCTCCTGGTAGCTGGCCAGATAGCGCCAGCACTCGGGACAGTCCGAGAAGTGCCGTTCCATGGCAGCCCGCTCCCCTGGGCTCAGGGAGCCGTCCGCGTACGCCGACAGCAGCGCGTTCACCTCCCGGCAGCGCACCCGCTTCGGGCGTGGCAGGCTCCGGTGGTCCGGACCGGCCAGGGCGTAGACCGCGGCGGCGGCCAGCATCGGGATCTCCCGCTTGATGCCGTCAAGACCGGGGTAGAACCAGTGCTCGACGAGCCCCTTCACCACGAGCCAGGCCATGAGCACCGCCACGGCCGCCATCGCATACCGGGGCGCGAGGCCGAGGAGCAGTGCGCCGCCCAGGAGCAGCAGCACCGGCTGGGGGAGCAGGGTGTTCTGCGGGTTGTCGAAGATGCCCTCCGGGCCGCCCGCGAAGACGGCCGAGGTCAGCAGCGGGATCGCCAGGCCGATACGGAGCAGCAGCAGGGCACGGTCCCGGTGGGCGGCGGGCAGCGCCTCGGAGCGGAAGAGGGCGCGCAGGGCGCGGCGCGGCGGGCTTCCGCCCTCGGCGAGGCACAGGCGTGAAGCGGCGATGCGCCGGTCCAGGCTCCAGCGGCCAGGGCCGGTGTACACCAGCGCCAGCACCAGCACCGCCAGCGCGAGGTCGCGGGCCAGCCGGACGCCGCCCGCCTCGGGAGCGGCGAAGGTGAATCCGCACAGCAGCAGGCCGATCACGGCGGCGTTCATCCGGGTGCCGAGACCGACGATGAGGGCGAGGCCCATCAAGGTGTCGGCGATCCCCTTGACCAGCATGAAGGTGTCCAGCGGGATGCCGAGCGAGGTGATCCGCTCAGCCAGCCAGGGGGCGATGAACCCGGTGACGGGCTGGGTGAACTTGTCTGCCAGGGCGGTGTGGTCGGCCAGTTCCACCAGAGGGGGGAAGACCGTCTTCAGTCCGGCGATCAGGAAGACCGTGCCGAGCGTGACCCGCAGCGCGGTGACCAGGGTGTCCCAGCGGCGGACCGGTCCGGGCCAGGCCGTGCGTTCGGTAACGGGCAGGGTGGGGGCGCTCATCGTCGTCCTTCCTTATGCGTGGGGTGCCGCTCGGCGAAGTAGCCGGTCAGGGCCTCCCGCAGATACAGCCGGGCCCGGTGCAGCCGGGCCCGTACCGCTCCTTCGGAGATGCCCAGCAGGGACGCGGTCTCCGCGTGGCTCAACTCTTCGATCTCGGCCAGCACATAGACCACCCGAGCGCCGTCCGGCAGCCGCTGTACGGCGTCGGAGATGGCCTGTCGCGACTCCGCGCTGATCAGCCGCTCCTCGGGCTGGGGCGTCCAGTGGGCGGATATCAGCCCCTGCCGGTCGCCTGGCAGGGGCTCGGGCAGATCGGCCAGCGACTCCGGCTCGCGTCGCCGGGAGCGCAGGCGCATCAGCGACGCGTTGACGGTGATGCGGCGAAGCCAGGGGCCGAACGCCTCCGGGTCCCGGAGTTCGTGGATCCGGGTGTACGCGATGGTCAGGCACTCCTGGAGGACGTCCTCGGCGTCCTGCTCGTGGCCGGTGAGGCGCCGGGCGATGCGGTACAGCGAGGAGCCGTGGCTCCGCAGTACCTGTCGTACGGCCGCCGGGTCACCGCGGCGGAACCCGTGTACGGTCTCGGTGTCCATCCGTCCTCTCTCGTCACATCAGTCGCGTCCTGCCTAGGAGATGCACGCCGGGGGCGTGCTGTTACGCGCTGATGTTCCAGGGCCGCGCGGCGTGGGGGCCGTTGTGCGCGTACCGGAGCCACCCGGTGTCGGCGGGGGCGGCGAGAATCTCGCTGAGGCCGCGTACCCGTGTGGCGGTGATTCCAGTCCGGGTGAGTTCCCGTTCCCAGTCCCGGGCGGTCCGTGGGGCCAGGGCGCGGGTGAAGTCCACGCGGTCGGCGGTGTCGGTCAGGCCGAGGGTGCGGCGCAGGGCGGGGGTGTCTTCGACGGCGAGGTGGCCGTCCGCGGTGGGCAGCGGGTGGAGGGCCGGGCCGGGCCGGGAGCGGGGGAAGGCGCGCAGGAAGCGGGCCGCGTGCAGCAGAGAGGTGTCGACGCGGCTGACCTGGCCGGTGTGCTGCTGGTGGAGCAGGGCGGCCAGGACGCCCTGGGCGCACAGCAGCCCGCCCAGCGGATCGAGCAGGGTGAGCTGGCTGACCGCCGGTGATTCGCCGTCGGGCCGCACCGCGCGGGCCAGGCCGGAGGCCGCCTGGATGGACCAGTCGGTGGCGGTGTGCGGCCAGGCGTCGTCGTCGGCGGGGCCTCCGCCGGCCCGCGCGTAGGTGAGGGCCGGGTTGATCCTCCGCAGGACCGCCGGACCGAGCTGGGTGCGTTCGAGCAGACCAGGTGACCAGTTGGTCAGGAACACGTCGGCCCGTGCCGTCGCCTCGTGCGCCAGGCGGCGGCCTTGGGAGCGGGTCAGGTCGGCCAGCAGGGGTTCCTTGCCCCGGTGCAGGGCGCGGAAGGCGACCGAGCAGCCGTCCGTGACCGGCTCGACGCCCCGTGCGGGGTCCCCTTGCGGGGGTTCGAGCCTGATCACCCGCGCTCCCAGCATGGCCAGGACGCGTCCCGTGTAGGGGCCTTGCAGGTAGTGGGTGGCCTCCAGCACGGTGAGACCCGACAGCGGAAGGTCGGACGGAGGGGGCTGCCCGCTCCCCTCCCACGCCACCGCGGGCCGCTGCGATGACGGCGTCGGCGCCGGTGACAGCGACCAGGGCTCGGTGAGACGGTCTCCCGCCGTGCCGTCCAGCGGTACGACACAGACCCCCGTGCTGTCGGCCGCGGCCCGAAGGTCCGCCAGCGGGCGGAACGCCGCCGTGTGCAGGCCCAGCGGCACCCGGCAGCAGGCGGTCCACTGCCGGGCCTCGTGCGAGCGCCAGGCCTGGCCCGCTTCGCGGGGATCCGCGCCCAACAGCCGCCAGAACGCCGCCCACCGCTCCGGACGGAACGTCTCGACCTCCACCAGACGGCCGTCCGACGTGCGGAAAGGGGGAGGCTGCCCGGTGCCGAAGGCGGCGGTGTCCGGTCCCGCTGCGGCCAACTCCAGGTGATGGCTCTGGCTGAACAGGACCGCGGTACCCGGATTGACGCTCACCGACGTCGGCTGGGGGGTTCCCCTGGCCTGGCCCAGCAGGGCGGCCAGGACTCCCTGTCCGGCCGCCACCGCGCTCACCGCCGAGGCGAAGCCGACCCCCAGCCGCCGCGGACCGTCCTGTTCGCGCAGTCCGAACAGGACCATCAGCCCGGCCCCGGCCTGGAGCGCGGACTCCTCCGCCAGGCCGGACCGCCGGGCCGACGCCAGCCGCAGCGTGAGCGGCCGGTGCGCGGCGGGGCCGTAGGTCACCTCCCATTGCCCGCCCGCCGCGTCGACGGGCCGTGCGTCCAGCCCGAGTTGCGCCAGATGACGACTCCACCAGCCCCTGTCCACCAGCACGACCAGCCCTTCCGGTTTCCGCGAAGTCAGACACATCACCCAGTCAGATGCACGTGGCACATGGGCTGTTACGCAACTGTCTGAAAAGAAGGACGGAAGGACCGTGGGGACGGCCGGGCGGGATGTGTCAGGCGCGCGCGAAGTGGGTGGCGCGGCCGTTCTCGTCGTGGACCGGGCGGCCCGCTTCCTCGGCCTTGGCGCGGGGCATCAGGGTCCAGCTGCCGTCGGGTTCGTGCACGGCCACCGAGTGCCAGGGGGTGGTCCAGGCGTCGGGGGCGTTGAGCAGGCTGATGCCGAACTTGGGGGCGCCGACCGGCTGGGGGTGGATGGACAGGCGTACGGAACGCGGGTGGTGCTCGGCGATCAGGTCGCCCCAGGCGCGGCTGCGCTGGATGACGCCGTACGCGCGCTTGCGGCACTCGCGCTGGAGCGCGGAGCGGGTGCCGGTGAAGTCGGCGGTGTCCTCGAACAGGAAGCGCGTGATGCCGCGATAGAGGGCGAGGGTGTTGTCGTCGGCGCGCACCTCGGCGCGCAGTTCGTCCACGGTGGGGGCGTAGCGGTCGTGGACGTGGGCGCGCTTGGCGTCGTGCGACAGGTCGCCGAGTACGTCGCGCAGATCGAAGACCGACAGGTGGCGCAGGTCCAGCTCCTTGATGAGGGCGCGGAGTTCGTCGGCGTAGGCGTCGATGTGGGCGTCGGGGACGCGGATCAGGTCGCCGAACACATGGCCGTCGGAGCAGATGACGATCTGAGCGCCCGGCGCGTGGATCCGCGCGATGTCCTCGCACAGCGTGTTCAGGAAGGTCAGGGAGAGGCGTTCGCCCTGGTCGGGGAGGTGGTCGAGGACCTTGGCGGGGTTGGGGGACTTGCAGGGGAAGCCGGGCATGGTGAACACGATGGGTTCGCCGGTGCGTATGTAGTCGGCTATCTGCCGGAGCTGATGGTCGAAGGCCTCGGGGGACGGGGGCGTGGACAGGTCGTCGGTCGTGCGGATGTGGGGCAGGAGGAGTTCCAGGACGGCGACGCCGGTCTTGGTGCAGAGGGCGTCGTCCGGGGTGTGGGCAGGGGTGGTGGCGTTGGTGGTGGCGTTGGTGTGGGGCAGTGACATGAGTGCTGATTCCTCTGTCGTTGATTTGTGCGGTTTGTAAGGTCTGTGATGTTTTGTCAGGAGGTTTTGGGCGTCGTGAGATAGCGCCTTGGCGGGTTCGCCAGGCACCGGTGTCGTCGGGCTCGGTTTCGGTTATCGGGTGGGGCCTGACCGCGCTGTCAGGCCCGGCGTGGTGTTATCGGCGGTGGTCGTAGGTGACGGGCAGGTGGTTGGTGCCGCGGCCGAGTACGGCCGGGATCCACTCGATGTCCTCATCGGCGGCGGCGAGGCGCAGGCCCGGCAGCCGTCTGAGGAGTGTGCCGATGGCGATCTGGAGTTCGATCCGGGCGAGCGCCGCGCCGGGGCAGAAGTGGATGCCGTGACCGAAGGCGAGGTGCGGGTTGGGCGAGCGGTCGAGGTCGAGGGCGTCGGGGTCGGGGAAGCGGCGCGGGTCGCGGTTGGCGGCGCACAGCGAGACGATCACCGAGTCGCCCGCGGGGACGTCGGCGCCGTACAGGTCGCTGTCCTGGTCGAAGAAGCGCCAGGTGGTGAGCTCGAAGGCGCTGTCATAGCGGAGGAGTTCCTCGATCGCGCGCGGCAGGAGGTCGGCGTCGTCGCGGAGGCGGGCCAGGTCGGCCGGGTGGCGGAACAGGGCGATCAGGGCCGTGGTGATCTGGTTGGTCACCGGTTCCTGGCCCGCGACCAGGAGCTGGAAGATCATCGAGTCCAGCTCCTCCGGCGAGAGTTCACCGGCGTCGCGGGCCGCGACGAGGCGGCTGAGCAGGTCGTCGTCCTGGTGCTCGCGCTTGTGCGCGACCACTTCGGCGATATAGCTCTGCAGGCCGTGCAGGCGGCCTTCGTACCGTGCGCGTCCGGGGTCGGTGGGGCCGACGGGCTGGACGACCTTGCCCCAGTCGCGGTCGAAGCGGGCCGCCAGCTCGGCCGGGAGGCCGATGGCCGCGGCGAGCACCTGGAACGGGAAGTGGGCCGCGAACCCGGCGACCAGGTCGGCGGGACCGGTCTCGGGCAGGGCGTCGACGAGCGTGTCGGCGAGCTCCTGGAAGCGGGGGCGGAGCCGTTCCATGCGGCGGGGGGTGAAGGCGTCGGCGACGAAGCGCCGCATGTGCGTGTGCTTGGGCGGGTCCTGGTGGAGCAGGTGGACCTGGAGTTGGGAGTGCTGCGGCTCGGGCATGATCGAGGCGCGGGCCCGCCAGGCGTCGTTGCCCCGGTCGTGGTTCTTGCCGAGGCGGTCGTCGGTCAGGGCGGACTGGGCGGCCTCGTAGCCGGTGACGAGCCAGGCGCGCACCCCGCTCGGGAACTCGACGCGGTGCACCGGGGCGGCCTCGCGCATCCGCTCGTACAGCGGGTACGGGTCGCTCTTGTACGGGCAGCCCTTCAGCGGGACCGGGTCGGGGAGGGGGGCCTGGGGGTCGGCGTCCTTGGCGGTGGCGGGGTCCGGTTGTGCGGTCGGTACCGGTTCCTGGATGGTCATGGCGTATGTACTCCTCTTACGGGTCTTACGGGTCTTACGGGTCTTACGGGTCTTACGGGTCTTACAGGGCGAGTTCGGGCTGATAGTGGTCCAGCCAGAGGGCCAGGTCGATGACGCGTTCGAGCCGCAGGCGGTGGCCCCACTCCAGCCGGTCCGGCGGCGTGTCCAGACACGGCTTGATCTGGGTCTCGTCGGCCACGGCGCGGACCTGGTCGTTCGCCAGCGCGTCGCGGGCCATGGCCTGGAGGCCGCGGTTGTACTCGGGGTGGTGGGTGGCCGGGTAGTGGTTCTTCGGCCGGTGCAGTACGGAGTCGGGGGCGAGGCCCGCGCCCGCCCCGCGCAGCAGGCTCTTCTCCCGGCCGTCGAAGCTCTTCAGCGCCCAGGGCGTGGCGAAGGCGTACTCGACGAGCCGGTGGTCGCAGTACGGGACGCGCACCTCAAGACCCTGGGCCATGCTCAGCCGGTCCTTGCGGTGCAGCAGTTGGCGCAGCCAGCGGGTCAGCGACATGTGCTGCATCTCGCGCTGCCGGTGTTCGGCCGCCGACTCGCCCGCGGCGTGCGGTACGGCGGCCATCGCGTCGCGGTAGGTGTCCGCCCGGAACTCGCCGATGCACAGGTCGAGTTCGGGGTTCATCGGCATCGCAGCCTCGTCCCCGGTGACCAGCAGCCAGGGGAAGGTGTCGGCGGCGAGCGCCTTGGGGTTGTGGAACCAGGGGTAGCCGCCGAACACCTCGTCGGCGGCCTCGCCGGACAGCGCGACCGTGGAGTGCCGACGGATCTCGCCGAACAGCAGGTAGAGCGAGGTGTCCATGTCGCCGACGCCGATCGGCGAGTCTCGGGCGACCACGACGGCCCGCCGGTGCTCGGGGTCGAGCAGGGACCGCGGGTCGAGGACGACCGTGGAGTGGTCGGTGCCGATGAAGGCGCCCGCCTCGGTCGCGTACGGGGTGTCGTGGCCGGTGCGCAGGACGTCGCCGGTGAACTGCTCGGCCTGGTCGCTGTAGTCGACGGCGTATGAGCGGATACGGGCGTCCGGGCCCTCGCGCAGCCGCAGTTCGTCGGCGAGCAGGGCGGTGAGCACGGTGGAGTCGATGCCGCCGGAGAGCAGGGAGCACAGCGGGACGTCGGCTTCCAGCTGGGCGCGGGCGGCGGTGCCGACCAGGTCGCGGACCCGCTCGACGGCCGTGTCCGCGTCGTGGTCGTCGGGGTGGGCTCCGGACTCCAGCTGCCAGTAGCGGCGCTCCCGGACGCCGTCCCGGTCCAGTACGAGCAGGCCGCCCGGCTCGACCTCCCGGACGCCGGACCACACCGTGGGGCCGGTGTTGAACAGCAGGCTGTACGCCTCGCGCAGGCCGTCGGCGTCCACCCGAGGCCGCAGCTCCGGGTGGGCGAACAGGGCCTTGGGCTCGGAGGCGAACGCCACTCCCCCGTCGACGGCGGACCAGAACAGCGGCTTGACGCCGAGCCGGTCGCGCACCAGCAGCAGTTTCCGCGCCCGCTCGTCCCAGATGGCGAAGCCGAACATCCCGTCCAGGCGCTCGGCCATCGCCTCGCCCCACTCGGCGTACGCGCGCAGCACCACCTCGGTGTCGCTGCGGGTGCGGAAGCGGTGGCCGCGGGCACGCAGTTCGGCCCTGAGTTCGTGGTGGTTGTAGACCTCGCCGCTGTAGCTGAGGACCGTGGTCGGCTCGTCCGGCCGGTCGGTCATGGGCTGGACGCCGCCTTCGATGTCGATGACGGCCAGTCGGCGGTGGCCGAGGGCGGCGTGCTCGCCTAGCCAGACGCCGCCCGCGTCGGGGCCGCGCCGGGTCAGCGTCCCGGTCATGGCCTCGATGACCGGGGCCTGGTCGCGGGCGTCGTGGTGGAAGGACGCCCAGCCGGTGATTCCGCACATGGGTGTGGCTCCTTGGGGTCGTTGAGGGGCCGCGGGCCCGCCCCGTCAGAGGTGGAGCGGGGAGCGCGCCGCGTTGTGGGGGTGGGGTGGGTGAGTGGGGTGGGGTATGGGCGCCGCGTCGCGCCTGGGTGGCTGGCGCGCGGGCGTTGTCGTGTCAGTCGTGTCGGGGGTGGTTCGCGGGGCGGGTGGAGTCGCCGGGACGGGGTGCCGGGGCGAGGGAGTCGCCGGGGTGGAGTTGCCGGGGGCGAGCGAGAGTCGCCGGGTGCGGGCCGGGTCCGGGTCAGCGGCGCGCCGCGGGCGCCGCGTCGGCGCTCGGCTGCGGCTGTGACTCCGAGTCCGACTCCGACTGTGGCTGTGGCTGTGGCGTTCCAGGGCGTCTGGCCGACAGGATCAGGGGTACGGCGACGCACGCGGCCGTCGCGGCGAGTGCGAGGCCCGCACGCGCGCCGGTCAGGCCCGGCTGCCCGTCCGTGCCCGCCTCCGCCAGGCCCCAGGCGGCGGTGGCGAGCGCCGGGCCGAGGGTGAAGCCGAGGCTGCGGGAGAGCTGGACCGTCGAGCCGACGGTGGCCGCCCTGCCGGGCGGGGCCGAACTCATCACCAGGGCCTGGGTCGGGCCGCCGTTCAGGCCCATGCCGACCCCGGCCACCGCGAGGCGCCAGGCCACGTCGAGCGAGGACCAGCCGTCGCCGAACGGGACGAGCAGCAGCAGGCCGCAGGCCGTGAGCGAGGCGCCGACGGAGGCGACGGGCCGGGCGCCGTACCGGTCGGCGAGCCGTCCGCCGAGCGGCCCCGCCAGGCCCATGCCGAGCGGGAAGGCCAGCATGGTCAGGCCGGTGGCGGTGGCGCTGGCGCCCTCGCCGGTCTGGAGGTGCAGCGCGATGACGTAGTGCATGGCGGCGAACCCGGCGGCCAGGGCCAGCACCGACCCGTGGGGACGCCACAGGCCCCCGGTCCGCAGCACGCCCGTCACCGGACGGCCGCCCGGACCGCGCAGCCACCACCACAGGGGCGGTACGGCGACGAGCGCGAGCAGCAGCCAGGCCGGGGTGTCGGACCCGAAGCTGAGCGCCAGCAGCAGCGCGGCCACACCCGTGCCGACGAGGAGCGCGTCCGCGGACGTCCGCTGGTCGGGGCGGCGCAGCCCGCCGCCGACCGCCTTCGGCATCACCCGCCAGGTCACGATCAGCGCCAGCAGGCAGAAGGGGAGCTTGACGAAGAACACCGCGCGCCAGCCCAGGTGGTCGACCAGCAGGCCGCCCACGGCCGGTCCGGTGACGGCGCCCAGCGGCCCCAGCGTGGCGGGCACGCTCATCGCCCGCCCGCGCAGTTCCGGACGTACCGAGCGCATCGCGAGCACCGGCATCAGAACGAACAGGACCGCGGCGAACGCGCCCTGCCCGACGCGGGCGGCGATCAGCCAGGCCAGCCACGGGGCGAGGGCGGCGGCGGCGCTGCACAGCGCGAAGCCGCAGGTCGCCGCCATCAGCGCGGGGCGCGTGCCCACCGTGTCCAGCCAGCGGCCGACGGGCAACAGGAGGGCCACTACGGGTAGTTGGTAGCCCAGCGCCGCCCACTGGGCGGTCGCCGCGGATACGCCGAGCCCGTCGGAGATGTCCGCGAGGGCGACGTTGACGATGTTCATGTCGAGCATCGCCACGAACGCCAGCACGCCCGCCACGGCCACCAACGCCCAGCGGTCCCCCTCGTGCGGGGCTCCCTCGGCTCTCGCGCCCCCTGGGGCCGCGGGGACTGTACGCCCCGACTGCTCCGCCGAACCAGGTTCCTGATGCGCCGCCACTTCGTGTCCTCCCCCTTGGATCAGGGCTGCCGGACAACAGCCCCGTTTCATACGTCGGGGCGTGGCACCGGTGAGTTCCCGGAGTATCGAAAATTTCTCGGGTTACCGCGCTGTTTCAGCCGATGTGATGAATCAGTGGCTCCGATCCGCCGGGCGGGGAACTGGTTCGAGGCCCCTTCCGACTACTGGGGCGACCTGAATCCCACGGCCCTCTCCCGGATCGGAGCCCTCCCATGCCCCAGAAGCAGTACGACGTCACCGGCATGACCTGCGAGCACTGCGCGGCGAGCATCAGAGAGGAGGTCTCCGAGGTGCCCGGCGTCAGCGAGGTCGTCGTCGATCTCGCCGCGAACACCGTCACCGTGCACGGCGACGCCCTGGACGACGCCCGTGTGCGGGCCGCGATCGTCGAGGCCGGGTACGGCGTGGCCGACCTGCCCACCGCCGCCTGAGGCAGCACGCCGCGCCCGGACGAACTCGGGGCCGCCCGCACCCTCTCGGGGTCGCGGGCGGCCCCGAGTTCGTCCGGGCGGGCCGCGATGCCGCGCTCCTCAGGCCTCCACTGCCGCCGGGGCGGCTTCCCGCGCCCCGGCGGGTTCGGCGCGCGGGGCGGGTTCGGCGGAACCGGCGGGCTCGGCGGGCTCCACGCGTCCGGCGGACTCGGCGGGCCCCGCGGACTCGCCTACCACGCCCGACCGGTGGTCGAAGGCGATCAGCGGGTCCCCGGTCAGCGGGTGGTCGACCACGGCCGCCCGTACGCCGAAGACCTCGGACAGCAGCGCGGGCGTGAGCACCTGACGGGGCCGCCCGGAGGCGACCAGGGTGCCGTCGTGCAGGACGTGGAGCCGGTCGCAGACCGAGGCCGCCGCGTTCAGGTCGTGCAGCGACACCAGCGTGGTGCGGCGCTGGGCGCGCAGCAGGACGAGCAGTTCTACCTGGTGGCGGATGTCCAGGTGGTTGGTCGGCTCGTCCAGCACCAGGACGTCCGGGTCCTGGGCCAACGCCCTGGCGAGGAGCACCCGTTGGCGCTCGCCGCCGGACAGGGCCGTGAAGCGGCGGCCCGCGTGCTCCGCCATGCCGACCTTGGCCAGGACCCGCGCGACCACATCGCGGTCGGTGGCGTCGTCCCCCGCGAAGGCGCGCTTGTAGGGCGTGCGGCCCATGGCGACGACCTCGCGCACGCTCAGCTCGAAGTCGCCGCCGCGCTCCTGCGGCAGCGCGGCCACATGCCGGGCCGACCGGGCCGGGCTCAGCTCGCGGATGTCGGTCCCGGACAGCAGCACCCGCCCCGCGGTGGGCTTCAGATGCCGGTAGACGGTCCGCAGCAGCGTGGACTTGCCGCTGCCGTTCGGGCCGATCAGACCGGTGATCTCACCCTCGGCCGCGAGCAGCCCGACCCCCGACACGACCGTGTCGCCCGCGTACGCGACGTGCAGGTCCTCGATCTCGACTCTCAACGGACTCCCACCTTCACGTGACCCTCAACTCCCTTTCGCCAGACGCCGGTCCAGCAGATACAGCAGGGCCGGGGCCCCGATCAGCGAGGTGACCACGCCGACCGGCAGCTCCTGCGTGTCCATGGCGGTCCGGCAGACGATGTCGACCACCACGAGCAGCAGCGCCCCGAACAGCGCGGCCACCGGCAGCAGCCGCCGGTGGTCTCCGCCGACGACCAGGCGGCAGGCGTGCGGGACCATCAGCGCGACGAAGGCGATCGCGCCGGAGACCGCGACCAGGACGCCGGTCAACAGGCTGGTCAGCGTGAACAGTTCGCGCCGTAGCCGTACGACGTCGATGCCCAGGCCAGCCGCGGTCTCGTCGCCCATCAGCAGGGTGTTCAGGCCCCGCGCTCGCGCCAGGAGCCACAGCAGCGTGGCCGGGACCGCCACCGCGGGGGCGACGAGCAGCGGCCAGCTCGCGCCGCTCAGGCTGCCCATCAGCCAGAACAGCACGCTCTGCGTCTGCTGCTGGTCTCCGGCCTGGAGGACGAGATAGCTGGTGAACCCGGAGAGGAACTGCCCGATCGCCACTCCGGCCAGGATCAGCCGCAGCGGCCCGAAACCCCCGCCGCGCCTGGCCACCGTCCAGACGATCGCGAAGGTGACCAGGGCGCCCGCGAACGCGGCGCCGGACAGGCCGAGCCCGAGTGCGCCGCCCGCGCCGATGCCGAGCACGATCGCGGCGACCGCGCCGAGCGAGGCGCCGTTGGAGATGCCCAGGATGTACGGGTCGGCCAACGGGTTGCGCACCAGGGCCTGCATGGCCGTGCCGATGAGGCCGAGACCCGCGCCGACCAGGGCGGCCAGCAGGGCGCGGGGGACGCGCAGTTGCCACACGATCAGGTCGGCGGTGCCGGGCCGCGGGGCCTCGCCGGACAGCCTGCGCCACACCACGCCCCACACCTCGCCGGGCGGGACGGAGGTGGAGCCCCAGGACACGGCGGCGGTGAGAGCGAGCAGCAGGGCGACGGCCAGGGCCAGCACGAGCGGCAGGGCGGGTATGGTGCGCGGCCCGGCGGGCGCGGCGCGGGGCCCGGAGCGCCGCCCCGACGCGCGTCGCCCCGCGTCGGGGCCCCCTGCGTCGGGGCCCCCCGCGTCGGAACCTCCCGCGTCGGAACCTCCCGCGTCAGAGCGCCCCGCGCCGGGCCGCCCCGCTTCGCCTTTGCGACTCAACAGACGGTCCGCCACGGTCACTTGACCTTACCGGGGTACAGCGCCTTGGCGATCTCCGTGACGGTGTCGGCGTTGGTGACACCGGCGATGGTGGTCTGCTCGGAGCGGATCCGCAGCAGGTTGCCTTCCTTGACGGCCTTCAGGCCCTTGGTGGCCGGGTTGTTCCTGAGCCAGTCCTCGGCCTCGTCGAACGCCTTGTCGTTCGCGGCCTCGCCGCCCCGGTCGCGTACGGCCAGCTGGATCCAGTCCGGGTTCTTGGCGACGACGTCCTCCCAGCCGACCTGTTTGCGGTCGGCGTCGCAGTCGGCGAAGGCGTTGCGGGCCCCGGCCAGGGTGATCACGGCGTGCGCGATCTGGCGGTTGCAGACAGCGGTCGGCTGTTTGGTCCCGGCGTCGTAGTCGAAGAAGTAGTACGTCGGCCGGTCCTGCTCCGGGGTGTCGCCCACGGCCCGCTGGACGGCGTCCACCTTCTCCTTCATCCCGTCGACCAGCTCCTTGGCCTTCGCGCTGGTGCCGGTGACCGCGCCGAGCGAGACGATGTCCTCCTCGACCGCCGACAGATCGGTCACCGGGCCCTTGCGGGTGCCCGAACACGCGGTGGACTTCAGGTAGATGTGCTTGACGCCCGCGGCCTTGAACTCGTCCTCGGTGGGCACGCCGCCCATGCCGCCGCCCCCGTGGTTCATGGCGGCGAAGGTGTCGATGTACAGGTCGGCGCCGGAGCCGAGGAGTTTCTCCTTGGGGATGACGGAGTCGCTGAGCACCTCGACCCGCTGCGCCTGAGCGTCCAGGTCGCCGGGCAGGGCGCCCTTGCCCGGCGGGAAGCCGGTGCCGATCACCTTGTCTCCGGCGCCGAGCCTGAGCAGGAGCTCCAGGCTGGCGGCGTTGCTGGTGACGATCTTCTCGGGGGCGGAGTCGAAGGTGGTCTTGGCGTCCCGGCAGTCGGTGACGGTCACCGGGTACCCGTCGGCGGCAACCTTGTCCGTACCGGAGCCCGCCGCGCCCGTGTCCCCGCTGCCGCCGCCGTCACCGTCGCCGCAGCCCGCCGCGAGCAGGCTGACTACCACGGCCGTCGCACCCCACCACACGCGAGAACGCATCACATTTCTCCAGGATCGCCTTGGTACACGGGCGGACGTCCGCCACCCGGTCCAGTAGTCGGCGTCGACGTCGCGCCGGTTCCCGTGGCTTCGCGTGTTTTCCCCCGCGAAGCCTGTGAAGACGGTGAAGATCCGTGAAGACCGCGACGCCCGCGTTGCCCGCGTTGCCTGCGTTGCCCGCGTTGCGGCGGGGTCAGCGCTCGCCGGGGAAGGGCTCGACGCCGATCCGTGCCGCCGCGTCGCCCCCGACGGGGACCACGATCGCCGTGACCTTCACCGGCCTGCTGTGCCGGAAGTGCAGCGTGAACGGCACTCGGTCCCACTTACGCCACTTCGGGACCTCCCGCAGCACCACGTCGAGCGAGAACGGGTCCATGACGACGGTGCCGCCCGCCGGGACGTCCGCCGACTCCACGACTTCCGAGTACGCGCCTCCGCCGTCGTTCATGCGGTGCTCGCTGAGGACGATGTCGCCGCCCGTGGCGGTGGACGTCACCTTCACCAGCGCGTCGTCGGCGTCCCCGGAGTTGGAGATCCGGAAGAACGCGGCGGTCTCGGGGGTCGAGCCGGTCGGCAGGTAGACGCGCGCGTCGGTGACGCCGATACGGGGCGGGTCGCCCGCCTTGCCGACGACGACCCAGGTGGTCAGGCCGCCGAGAGCGACACTGCACGCGGCCACCGGGGCGAGCGCGGTGACCAGGGCCCCGGTCACCTTGCTACGGGTCGGCCGCCAGACGGAGAGCGCGGAGCGCTCGGAGCGCTCAGCGCCCTCGGTGCGTTCGGTGCGTTCGGTGCGTTCGGTGCGTTCGGTCATCGTGTCGTACCCCCCACGCGAACGACCTGTCCCCGTCCGCCACCGTGACCACTGCCACTGCCACTGCCACTGCCGCCGCGTCCACCGCCACGGCCCGGCGGCCGCGACGGCTGCCAGGCCCGCAGCCGCAGGCTGTTGCCCACCACGAGCACCGAGCTCAGCGACATCGCCAGCGCGGCCATCATCGGGTTGAGCAGCCCGACCATGGCGAGCGGCACGGTCACCGCGTTGTAGCCGAAGGCCCACGCCAGGTTCACCCGGATCGTGCCCAGCGTGCGCCGGGCGAGCAGCACCGCGTCGCCGAGCGCCTCGATGTCCCCGCGTACCAGCGTCACGTCGGCGGCGCCGATCGCCGCGTCCGTGCCGCCGCCCATGGCGATGCCCAGGTCGGCTCCGGCCAGCGCGGCGGCGTCGTTCACGCCGTCGCCGACCACCGCGACCCGGCGGCCCGCCGCCCGCAACTCCCGTACCAGCTCGGCCTTGCCCTCGGGGGTGCAGCGGGCGTGCACCTCGTCGATGCCGAGCGCGTCGGCGACGGCGTCGGCGGGCGCCGCGCGGTCCCCGGTGGCGAGCACCGGGCGCACTCCGAGCCGCCGCAGCCGCTCCACCGCCCGGTAGCTGCCGGGCCGTACGACGTCACCGATCTCGATCAGCGCCTCGGCCGTCCCGTCGATCCTGACCAGTACGGGCGTGTACGCGTCGGCCGCCGCGGCGGTGAGCGCGTCGGCCAGGGCCTCGGGCAGGTCGCCGTCCGGGGCCGTGACCTCCACCAGCCGTCCCTCGACCCGCCCGCGCACGCCCCGGCCCGCCGTCGCGGCGAAGTCGTCCGCGTCGGGCAGCGGGGCGCCGGACAGCGACCGGCGCGCGTACGCGGTGATCGCCCGGCCCAGCGGGTGCTCCGAGCCCTGTTCCACCGCTCCGGCCAGCCGCAGGGCCTCGTCCCTGCCGAGCCCGCCGGGTGCGGCGGTGACGCGGGCGACGGACATGTGCCCCGTAGTGAGGGTGCCGGTCTTGTCGAGGACGACCGTGTCGATGTGCTGGAGCCCTTCGAGTGACTGCGGGCCCCGGACCAGGACGCCCAGTTGGGCGCCGCGCCCGGTCGCGGCCATCAGCGCGGTCGGCGTCGCGAGCCCCAGCGCGCACGGACACGCCACCACCAGCACCGCCACCGCCGCCGTGATCGCGGCCTGCGGGTCGGCGCCCGCGCCCAGCCAGAACCCGAGCACGGTCGCCGAGAGCGCCAGCACCACCGGCACGAACACCCCGGCCACCGCGTCGGCCAGTCGCTGCGCCTTCGCCTTCCCGGCCTGAGCCTCGGTCACCAGGTGAGTGATCCTGGCGAGTTGGGTGTCCGCGCCGACGGCCGTGGCTCGTACCAACAGCAGCCCGCCCGCGTTGACGGCCCCGCCGACGACCGCGGAGCCCGGCTGGACCTCCACCGGCTCGCTCTCCCCGGTGACCAGGGAGAGGTCCACGGCGGACGAGCCGTCCGTCACCTCGCCGTCGGTGGCCACCCGCTCGCCGGGCCGGACGACGAAGACCTGTCCGACCGTCAGTTCCTCGATGGGGATGAGCCGTTCGACGCCGCCCTCGCGTACGGACACCTCCTTGGCGGCGAGCCGGGCCAGCGACCGCAGGGCCGCCCCCGTGCCGCGCCGCGCCCGCGCCTCCAGGTAGCGCCCGGCCAGCACGAACAGCGGTACGCCGACGGCCGCTTCGAGGTAGACGTGCGCCGTGCCGTGCGAGGCTTCGGACAGCAGGCTGAACGGCATCGTCATGCCGGGATCGCCCGCGCCGCCGAAGAACAGCGCGTACACCGACCAGGAGAAGGACGCCGCCACGCCGAGCGAGACCAGGGTGTCCATGGTCGCGGCGGAGTGCCGCAGCCCGCGCACCGCGCGCTGGTGGAACGGCCACGCGCTCCACAGGGCGACCGGCGCGGCCAGCGCGAAGCACAGCCACTGCCAGTTGCGGAACTGGAAGGCGGGCACCATGGACAGCACGAGCACCGGCACCGAGAGCAGTGCGGTGATCAGCAGCCGTTCGCGCTCCCGCCGGGCCTCGGCGGCCTCGCTGTCCTCGGCTCCGTCCGCGCCGCCCGTGCCGCCCGTCCGCGCGGTCTTCTCACTCCGCTGTTCCTTGGGCGGTGCGGGCAGGGCGGCCGTGTACCCGGCCTGCTCGACCGTCGTGACGAGCTCTTCCGGGCTGACCTGCGGGGGGTGGCTGACGCGGGCGTTCCCGGTGGCCAGGTTGACCGTCGCGGTCACGCCGTCCAGCTTGGCGAGCTTCTTCTCGACCCGCCGGACGCACGCGGCGCAGGTCATCCCGCCGACGGTCAGGTCCGTGGTGAGCAGCGCGGGCGCGGGTTCGGTCGCGGGCGCGGGTTCGGTGGCCATCAGTTGACGCTCCCGTCGAGCGTCACGCGCGGGGTGCCGAGTTCGCGCAGGCCGTGGTGCCCGGAACCGCCGCCGCTCCCGCCGTCCCCGTCGCTTCCGCTCCCGCTCGTTCCGGGGCGCATGCCGGGCGCCACGGGCCCGACGGCGGACCCGTAGGCGTACGACACCGTGAAGACCAGGGCGAGCAACAGCAGGAAGCCGCAGAGGGCGGGCGGCGGCGCCAGTCGCCGCAGCGTCGCACCCGCCCCTGGCGAGTGCTGCTCGGACTCTTCCATCACCGGCCTCCTGATCCGCGCTTCGGGCATTCGGACAGCTCGGAACGCGGGATCCGGGCGATCCGGGGCGATCTCGGTGAGCTGTACCGATTCAGGAGTCGGACGGGGATATGGACGGGTTCCAGCCCTCTGCCGTGGCGCGCGTCACACACCCGTCGGGTCAGACGGCGCAGTGGACGGGGCGCGGCAGGCTTCCGTCGGCCAGGCGGGCGGCGAAGAACCGCTCGGTCACCAGCCGCTTGCCCGCGTCGAGCGACGTGCCCGCGGGCGCGATGTGCAGGTCGGGGCTGGTGACGGCGTCGGCCCCGGCGGGGTGCCAGTGCAGCCCGTCGGCGGTGACCGTGAGTTCGGGAACCGAGGTGTCCGCGCCGATCTCGACGCCGGTGTCGGCGAAGCCACGGCGCAGCAGCGGACGTACGGCGAAGCGGTCGGCGGGCAGGCCGAGTCCGGCCAGCAGGGCCGCGGTCGCCGGGATCTCGGCGGAGTTCTCCGGGGTCTCGGTGAGCGCGACGCGCGGCGGCAGGCCGAGCGAGATGAGGTGGCGGATGCCGTCGAGGGTGCGCTGGAAGGAGCCCCGGCCCCGGTGGGCGTCGTGGGTGCGGGCGGTGGCGCCGTCCAGAGAGGTCTGGACGGTGAGCTCGCGGCCCGCGCGCGTGGCGAGACCGGCGAGTTCGGCGAGTCCGGTGGCGCGGCGGCCGCGCAGCAGCATGGCGTTGGTCATCACGGTGGTCGGGAGCCGGGCGGCGGCGTGGTCGAGCAGCTCGACGATGGCCGGGTGGAGGAACGGCTCGCCCCCGGTGACGTACAGCTCGGTGAAGCCAGCCGCGGCGGCCTCGTCCACCAAGGCGCGGCAGGCGTCGGCGGGGAGCGTGCGGGGGGCGGCCTTCGGCGAGGAGGCGACGGCGCAGTAGTCGCAAGCGAGGTTGCAGTGGAAGTTGGTGTACAGCCACAGCCGGGAGGGGAAGTACGGGCTGCCGAACAGCGGGACCACCGGGCGCTCGCCCTCCGGTTCTGTGGCCGTGGTCGGCCCCCAGCCGTCGTCGGCGGGCGTGAAACCGGTGGGGAGGGTGGAGCGGTACAGGTGGTAACGGCCTTGGGAGCGCTCGCGCGGCGGCAGGATCTCCAGGCAGGTCGTCCACCAGCCGGTCTCGATCGTCTCCACGAAGACCTCGGGCAGCCCGGCGGCGCGCATGGAGGCCGCCTGCGCCCGCCAGTCGTACGGCAGCTCGGCGAGCTCCGCGCTCGCCCGCCCGTCGGCGAGGTCCAGCAGGGCGTACCAGACGGTGCGCCGACCGTTGTTGGCGGGCTTGCCCAGGACGCCGACGTTGACGACCAGGGTGTCTTTGACGCGCCGCTGCCAGGGCAGGCCGCTGTGCGTGCACAGGACGACGTCCGCGCCGCTGGCGTCGACGCGTGCCCGGTGCTGCTCGTCGGGCAGGGACTCCCACCAGAAGTCGTTGAGGGCGAGCGTGGAGCCGTGCACCAGGTGCACGTCGACGCCGTCGAGCGTCTCGCGGCGTTCGGTGGGCAGGCCGCCCATCCACGCGGCGAAGGCGCGGCTGGTGGTGGCCAGGGTGTGGTCGTAGATGAGCTGGGCGTACTCGTTGTCCTTCGGGTCTCGGTACCCGCAGCCGCAGTCGGTGTCGCCACGGGCGATGGCCACGTCGTAGTTCCCGGCGACGCAGGTGATGTCACGCCCCGTCAGAATCGGCCACAGAGCGTCCACTTCGGCGCCGAAGCCGCCGAGGTCACCCAGGCAGTACAGCCGCTCGGCGCCACGGGCGCGCGCGTCGTCGGCGAAGGCCCGTAGAGCGTACGGGTTGCCGTAGGGGCCGCCGCACACCGCGATGCGCATCAGGAGTCACTCCCCGAGGCGGGCCGGGACAGGGAACGGGAAGGGAAGCGGGCAGGGAAACGGGCAGGGAAACGGGCAGGCAGCATCGACCGCGGGCCAGCGGCGTAACGGCGGCGCAGCGACTCGGGGTCGGCTCCGGCGAAGTACAGGAGCTTCAGGTACTGCATGAAGACGATCATTCGCCACACCCCGTGCGCGGTCAGCCGCCGGGCGGAGGCCGTGGCGGTGGCGGGCAGTACGACGAGGCCGCCGCACCGCGCGAGACGCCGGGACATCTCCAGATCCTCCATGATCGGCAGGTCGGGGAAGCCGCCGAGCCCGTCGAAGGCGGTGCGGCGGATGAACATCGCCTGATCGCCGAAGACCTGGCGCAGGCGGCGGGCGCGGGCGTTGGACGTCCACGCCAGGTAGTCCAGGCCGAGGCCGCGCCGGTCGAAGCGCAGGGTCAGGCCGCCGCCGACGGTCCGCGGGTCGGCGAGCGCGCTCCTGATCTGTTCGAGGGCGGCCGGGTCCACGCGTGTGTCGGCATGGACGAACCACAGCACGTCGCCGGCGCAGTGCCGGGCGCCCTCGTTCATCTGCCGGGCCCGGCCGCGCGGGGATGACACCAATGTGCCGTAATGCGCGGCCAGTTCGCGCGTGGCGTCGGTGGATCCGCCGTCCACGACGATCAGTTCGCAGTCGGGGAAGTCCCGGCACAGGCGAGCCAGAGCGGTCTGGACGGTGTCCTGTTCGTTGAGCACGGGGACGACGATCGACACGTTCACGCTCCGGGCTTTCCCGCGCGTCTCCGGCCCTTCCTTCTCTTGGGTGTCTCCGTCTCGGTCTCCGTCTCCGTCTCGGTCTCCGTCTCCGTCTCGGTCTCCGTCTCGGTCTCCGTCTCGCACGTCGACGATCGGCAGCAGCTTGCGCAGGGCCGCGTTCTCGGCCGGGTCGAGCACGGAGTGCTGGACGCACGCGGGTACCAGGGTGCCGTCCTCGGGGTGCGCCATGGCGTAGTGGCAGGCGGCGAGCCGCTCCTGTGCGGCGCGCACCGCCGGGTCGTCGCTCGTCTCGCCGCGCCGCGTCGACTCCCATGCCGGGGCTACCTGTTCGGCGTCCATGAACACGTGCATCACGAACGACAGCGGCCGCACCCGCAGCCGATGGCGCACCAGCCTGCCGACGCCGACGCGGCGCACCGTACGCGCCAGCCACCCCAGCGCCGTACCGATCACCGACGGGTGCCGGGCGGCTACTCGGGCCACCCTGGCCGCGACCAGCAGCGGCGGCGGCCCGGTGAAGCTCACCTTGCCCAGGTGCCGGAAGAAGGCGTCGCGTACGGCCAGGTCGCGGGGGTCGTCGCCGTCCAGGAAGGGGAACCAGCGGCGGCCGACGGCGAAGCCGTAGGCGGTGCGGTTGCAGCGCACGTCGCCGTTGTGGAAGACGTCGTAGTCGAGGCGGGCGCCCACGCCGCGCTCGATCCGCTCCCAGACCGCGTCCGGGGTGGCCTCCCGGTAGCGCTCCTTCCAGCGGCGCTCGTCGCCGACGAAGGCGGCGGGCTGGAACGAGAACATGCCGTATCCCAGATCCCAGGCGGAGCGGATGACCTCGGGGACCTCGTCGAGG
The DNA here is from genome assembly GCF_054788135.1 of Streptomyces sp. O3. NCBI lineage: Bacteria > Bacillati > Actinomycetota > Actinomycetes > Kitasatosporales > Streptomycetaceae > Streptomyces > Streptomyces sp. O3. The sequence goes on along the minus strand of NZ_JBTVYK010000020.1, from coordinate 10,136 downwards.
TTGCCGGGCGTGACGGTCATGTTGTGGGCGAGGAAGAACCGCACCCCGTGCTCGCGCCGCAGCCGGGTGAACAAGGCGGCGAACCGGGCCCGGTAGGGAGTCAGCGCCCGCTCGCTCGGCGGGCGTTCGATGCCGCGCCGCCCGTACATGAACTTGTCGAAGTGCGCGGCGAACGAGAGCCGGTCGAAGCGCCGCTTTCCGTCCGGACCGAGGGCGAGCCGCTCCAGGTAGGCGTAGTCGAAGTCGCCGTGCGTGAAGCTCATCGGCTCACGGCCGTGCTCGCGCATCACCTGGAGCGCGGCGGCGTGGTCGTCGGGCGGCAGCAGGCTGACCTCGCCGCCGATCAGCTGGGTGTGCGCCCTGGGGCCGCGCAGCTCGCGCAACAGGCCCATCTGGGCGGCGACTTGTTCGCGGGTGTGCATCCCGTCGACGCGTACGGCGTTGGCGTCTCGGGAGTGGTAGCAGGGCGTGCACTTCAGGTCGCACTTGGGGAAGACGCCGTGGGTGCCCTCGCAGCCCACGCCGTGCCGGCCGATGACCTGGGCCGGGGTCCGGGCCGTGGCGGGGAGTTCGGCCCAGCGGCGTGCCATGGCCGCGACGAACTCGGGGTCGTAGGGTCGGGTGGCGCGCGCCCAGGCGCGCAGTGTCGCGACGAGTCCCATCAGCGTACGTCCCCTGCCTCTCCGTCGGTCTCTCCGCCGGTCTCTCCGCCGGTCTCTCCGCCGTCGTCTGTTCTGTGGGGCGCGGGTTCAGCGCCGGATCCGTCTGCGCAGGCCGAGCAGCGCGTCGGTGGCCCGGCGGGCACCGTCGACGCGGGCGTAGACGTCCTGGAGCGCGGCGTGCCAGGGCCCGTCCGCGTAGGTCGGGTACGGGTGCACCGTCCTGGCGTACTGGGCGGCTGTCCAGCCCAGCCGTACGGCGGCCGCCAGATGGGCGATGGTCTCCCCCGCGCGGGGCGCGACCACCGTGGCCCCGACGATCTTCCCGCGCGGTGCGAGCACCAGGCTGCTGAAGCCGTCGGCGCGGCCGTCGGCGACCGCCCGGTCCACCCGGTCGTGGTCCAGCGTGCGCACCCGTACCCCGTGCCCGTACCGGGTGCGGGCCTCGTCGGCGGTCAGGCCGACGCGGGCGACCTCCGGATCGGTGTACGTCACCGACGGCACCGCGGCGTAGTCGATCCGCCGACGCACGCCGAGCAGCGCGTCCACGGCGGCGGCCGCGCCCTGCACCCCGCCCAGGTGGGTCAGCGCGGACCGGCCCGTGACGTCCCCGGCCGCGTAGATCCGCGGGTTGGTCGTACGCAGCCGTCCGTCCGTACGGAGCCGCCCCCGCGCGTCCAGGCGCACCCCCGCGCGTTCCAGGCCGAGACCGGCGGTGTTCGCACGGCGGCCGGTGACGGCGAGCAGCCGGTCGTACGGGACGGGGCCGCCCGGCCCGTGCAGCGCCCCGTCGGCGACCTGCTCGGCGCGGTAGCCGGTCAGGACCCGGACGCCGTCCGCCTCCAGGGCGGCCCGGACGGTCGCGGAGGCGCGCGGCTCCTCGCGGGGCAGCGGCCGGTTCAGCGCCTCGACGAGCGTCACCCGCGAGCCGAGCCGGGCGAACGCCTGCCCCAGCTCGCAGCCGACGGGACCGCCGCCCAGGACCACCAGACGGCCGGGCAGCGCGGTCAGCGCCCATACGGTGTCGCTGGTCAGCGGGTTCGCCTCGGCCAGGCCCGCGATCGGGGCCAGGGTCGGCGCGGAGCCGGTCGCGATGAGGGCGTACCGGAAGGAGACCTCTCGTGCCGCGCCGCCCGGCTCCGTGTCGTCCGGTGCCGTACCGCCCGACTCCGTACCGCCCGGTGCCGTACCGCCTGACTCCGTACCGGCGAAGGGGGTCCCGCCCGCCACGGACAGCGTGCGCGGACCGGTGAACTCGGCCGCGCCGCTGGCCACTTCCACGCCCAGCGGGCGCAGGGACGCGGCGGAGTCATGCGGCTCGACCGCCGCGATCGCCCGCCTGACGTGCGCCATGGCGGCCGCGAGGCCAGCGGGGCCGCTCGGCGCGGTGAGGCCGTAGGCCCCGGCGCGGCGGGCCGCGCTCACCTCACTCGCCGTGTGCAGCAGAGCCTTGCTGGGCACGCAGCCGGTCCAGAGGCAGTCGCCGCCCAGCCGGGCCCGTTCGACGAGCAGGGTGCGCGCGCCGAGGCGTCCGGCGGTGCGGGCCGCCGTGAGGCCCGCGCTGCCGCCGCCGATGACCACCAGGTCGTATGCGCTCGCGCTCATCGCAGTCGTACTCCGGGAGTCGGGAGGGTGTGGGCAAGGTGTGAGCAAGGTGTGAGCAAAGTGTGGGCAGGGAACCTGCCGGGACGGCCGTCGCCTTCCGTCTGGGCACAGATTTTCGGCGTGCGTCCCGTCTCGTCCAGCGGGAATGCTCCAGTCGGCCGACCAGGTTCCCCATCCCGCCCACGTCAGCCGTCACCCCACCGCCCTACCCCGTACGGGAGCCCCACATGTCCATCGACATCGCCGCCTCGGTCAAGGACTACTACGGCCGGGTACTCGCTTCCTCCGCTGACCTGAAGACCAGCGCCTGCTGCACCGCGACCGCGCCGCCGCCGCGTATCGCCGCCGCGCTCGCTCGCGTCCACGAGGAGGTCGCCGACCGCTTCTACGGCTGCGGGTCCCCCCTTCCGCCCGCGCTGGACGGCGCGACCGTGCTCGACCTGGGCTGCGGCAGCGGCCGCGACGCGTACGTCCTGTCCCAGCTGGTCGGCCCCACCGGCCGGGTGATCGGCGTCGACATGACCGAGGAGCAGCTCGACGTCGCGCTGCGCCACCAGGACTGGCACACCCGGCGGTTCGGCTACGGCAACGTCACGTTCCGGCACGGCTATATCGAGGACCTCGGGGCGGCGGGGATCGCGGACGACTCCGTCGACGTGGTCGTCTCGAACTGCGTGGTGAACCTGTCCCCGGACAAGCCGCGGGTGTTCGCCGAGGTCTTCCGCGTCCTGCGGCCCGGCGGCGAGCTGTACTTCTCCGACATCTTCGCCGACCGCCGACTGCCCGCCGCGCTCCGTGACGACCCGGTCCTGCTCGGCGAGTGTCTGGCTGGAGCCCTGTACACCGAGGACTTCCGCCGGGTACTGGCCCGCGCCGGGTGCCCGGACCCCCGCACCGTCAGCGACACGCCGGTGACCATCGACGACCCGGACGTCGACCGGAAGATCGGCTTCGCCGCCTTCTCGTCGCGGACCGTGCGCGCCTTCAAGCTGCCGCTGGAGGACCGCTGCGAGGACTACGGCCAGGTCGCCGTCTACCACGGCACGCTGCCCGAGCACCCGCACGCCTTCGACCTCGACGACCACCACCGTTTCCACAACGGCAAGCCGATGCTGGTGTGCGGCAACACCGCCGACATGCTGAGCGCCACCCGCTTCGCGCCCCACTTCACCGTCACCGGCGACAAGACGACCCACCACGGCCTGTTCCCGTGCGCGCCCGTCGCGGGGGCGGGGTCGGGGTCGGCGGGGGCCGTCGACTCCGGTGCCGCGTGCTGCTGACCGCCAGGGCGTGTTCCGGGAGCCCCTTCGTCGCCCGCGGTGCGTGCTCTCAGCCCCCGCCGGACAGGCCCGAGGCGGGACGTGTGGTCAGCGGAGCCTTCGTGCCGGGTCGGAGGCCAGCCAGCCGCGGGCTCCCCAGAAGTCGACGGCGCGGCAGATGGTGCCGAGTGCCCGCCGGGCCTGGTCACTTCCGCGATCGGCCCAGTGGCCGTCGCACCAGTCGGCGAGATCGTCGGCCGCGCCGGGCTCCTCCAGCACCGCCAGGCGGTTGTGCGAGCCGAGATGCGTGCCGAGCAGCAGCATGGCCGTGGCGTCGGCCTGCCCGGACGCCTCGCCGAGGAAGGCGGCGATGGCCTGGCGCACGGTGGGCGCCGCGGCCTGGGCGGTCCGCGGCACTCCGCGCGGCGCGGCGGACTTGGCCGACCCGGCGGCCTTCCGCCGCGCCGCGGGTGCCTTCTGCGCTGGCGCGGGCGCCTTCCGCTCTGGCGCGGGCGTACGTGCCGGGGCGGCCCGCGCTGGCTCGGGGGCGGAGGCCGGTGGCGCGGGGGCCGTTCCGTCCCCGCACAGGCACACCGGCACATAGTCGCCAGGGACGGGGACGTTCTGCTCGATGGACGTGGCGACGGCGTCCGCGTCGCACGCGCGGCACAGCGGTGTCTGCCGCCAACCGATGATCGACAGCTGTGTGCCACGGGAGTGACGGGTCATCGCCTGCGGCCGCTCCACGATGTCCGCCCCGCCGCACCCCGCGCAGCGCGGCGCTCCGCGCATCCACCGGGCCTGGCAGCGCAGGCAGGTGACCCGGATGTCTCCGTCGGTCGGCTCGCCGCGCAGTTCCTCCCGCTCGCCACAGGACGGGCATCGCAGCTCACCCGCCACCGGCCCTCACCCCTTCCGCCCCTTCGGTCTCCCCTGGCCGCCTCCCACAAGCCTACCCTCACGTAAGGGTTGCCCCGCTGACTCCGTGACCTGCGGAAACAATGTGACATTGTAAGCTGGTGGCTTCGCTCCGCCAGGAAGGGACCACCACCGCCATGGGGCACCTGCAACACCACAACCTCGGCGCCGCCCGCGAGCGACTGCGCGACCAGGTCGCCCACGCCCTGCGGGCCGCCCTGATCTCCGGCGAACTCCGCCCAGGCCAGGTGTACTCGGCCCCCGTACTCGCCCAGGACTTCGGCATCTCGGCCACGCCCGTGCGCGAGGCGATGCTCGACCTGGCGCGGGAGGGCCTGGTCGAGCCCGTACGCAACAAGGGCTTCCGGGTCACCGAGGTCGACGAGCGCGACCTCGACCAGTACACCGAGATCCGCGCGCTCATCGAGATCCCGGTCATCGGCCAGATCACCGGGTCCGCCGACCGTGCCGAGCTGGAGGCCCTGCGGCCGGTCGCCGAGGACATCGTGCGGGCCGCGCGCGAACACGACCTGATCGGCTATCTGGAGGCCGACCGGCGCTTCCATCTCTCGCTGCTCGCGCTGTGCGGCAACGACCGGCTGGTCGAGACCGTCGGCGAGCTGCGCAAGCGCTCGCGGCTGTACGGGCTCACCGCGCTGGACGAGCGGGGCGAGCTGCTGCCGTCGGCCGAGGAGCACCTGGAGCTCCTCGACCTGATGCTGGCGGGCGACGCGCGGGGCGCTGAGGCGTGCATGGCCAAGCATCTGGGGCACGTCCGCTCGCTCTGGGCCAGAAGCCGGGCCGAGGCCGAGACCGAGACCCGGTAAGAGGCCGGGACCCGGTCGGCGCTCAGCGGTTCGTGCTCAGCGGCGGCGCATCAGTACCGCCGTGAACTGCTGGGACGCGCCCCACGGGGTGAGATGGTCCTCGCCCGCCGTGCCGACGAGCTCGTAATCGGGGAACTCGGCGGCGAGTTCGGCGTGCGTGTAGCGGACGATCGGCAGGCCGCTGCAGGTGGTGGGGCCGTCCGGCCCGAAGGTGGCCACCACCAGCCAGCCGCCGGGCCGCAGCTGACGCTCCAGCGAGGCCGCGTAGTCGGCGCGCTCCTCGGGCTCGGTGAGGAAGTGGTACACCGCGCGGTCGTGCCACAGGGCGTACGTACGGCCCATGTCCAGGTCGAGTACGTCGGCCATGGCGAGGACGACGTCCGAGCCGGACGGGCCGAGCCGGTCGCGGACGGTCCGCAGGGCGGTGGTGGAGAGGTCGACGGCCGTCAGGTCGCGGTAGCCGCGTTCGAGCAGATGGTCCACGAGTGTCGACCATCCGGCGCCGACGTCGATGATCGGCTCGTCGGGGCCGAGGCCGGTCCGGTCCACCAGGTCGAGCGAGAGCCCCGGCACGGACTGCCACCAGGAGACTCCGTCGACGTCCTTGCTGTGGTGTACGCCTTCCCAGAACTCCGTCCGGGCGTCGGCGTCGTCGGGGCGCGGTGTGCCGTGATCGGTCATGGTGGCGAGGGTAGACCGAGTGCGTGGGCCACGGCAGTACGGAGGGTCGCCGCCGGGGTCCGGCGTCAGCGTTTCGTAAGGAGCGGAGCCGATGCGTGCCCTGTCCGCCGTCGCTACGGTGAAACCATGGTCGAACGGACACATGCTGGTCAGACGGGCGGTCAGGCGGCCGGTCAGGCAACTGGTCAGGCGCCCGGTCAGGAGCCGAACCCGCTCGGTGAGGTCGCGGCGCTGGTCGACGGCGGCGACATGGACTGCGGCAGCGGTCTCCTGCTGCTGATCACCCGCGCGATGCGGCGGCTCGGCCCCGGCCAGGTGCTCGGGGTGCGCAGCGCGGAGGCCAGCGTCGCCACCGATCTGCCCGCCTGGGCGGATCTGGTCGGGCATGACGTGGTCGCCGAGGTGGCCGAGTCACCCGAAGGGCCGTGGTGGTTCGCGGTGAGCAAGGCGGGCCGGACGGGCGCGGCGGACAAGGCGGGCGCGGCGGTCGGGGCGGGTGATCCAGACCAGGCCGCCACGGTGTTCACTCCGGGTGAGCGGTCGCCGGTGGGCCGACGGCTGTGGATCTACACCAACTTCGACTGCAACCTGGCGTGCGCGTACTGCTGTGCCGAGTCGTCCCCGAAGGCGGCGGCCCGCCGCTTCGGCGCGGACCTCGCCGCAAAGGCGTTCGAGGAGTTCGCGGCCCAGGGCGGGCGCGAGGTGTTCTTCACCGGCGGCGAGCCGTTCATGCACCCCGAGCTGGCCGCCCTGATCGGCGCGGCGGCCGGTCTGGAGCGCACCGTGCTGACCAACGGCATGATCTTCGGCAAGGGCACGCGCCGGGAGACCCTGGAGAGCCTGGACCGCGATGTGGTGCTCCAGATCAGCCTCGACTCGGCCACCCCCGAGCTGCACGACCGGCAGCGCGGCGCGGGCTCGTGGCAGCGCGCGGTCGACGGCATCACGCTGGCCCGTTCGCTCGGGTTCCGGGTGCGGGTGGCCGCCACGCTGTACGACGAGGACCCCGAGGGCGTCGCGGCGCTGCACCGGCGGCTCGACGACGCCGGGATCGCCCTGCCCGACCGGATCATCCGGCCGGTGGCGCACGAGGGCTTCGCCGACGGGGGCGTACATGTCTCCCTGGAGGGCCTGGAGCCCGAGCCGACGCTCACCGTGGACGGCGCCTGGTGGCATCCCGTGGCGGTCACCGACCCCCATATGCGGATCGCCGACGATCCGCTGCCGCTGTCCGAGGTGTTCGGCGTCGTACGGGACACGCTCGCCGTCCAGGACGCCGCGGCGCGGGCGGGACGCGAGGTGTTCCGCTGTGCCTGAGACGCCTGAGCCTGAGACACCAGGGCCTGAGACACCAGGGCCTGAGACTCCAGGGCCTGAGACACCTGAGCCTGAGACACCGCGAACCCGCTCGCTGCTCGCGCCCGTACGCTGGCTGCTCGCCCCCGCGACCGACGAAGTCCGGCGCGAACAGGCCTGCGCGGCGGCGTTCCTGCGCGTGCTGCTCGGCCTGATGTGGCTCTACAACGTGGCCTGGAAGCGCCCGCCGGACTTCGGCGAGGACGCCGACCGGGGACTGTTCCACTTCACCTCGTTCGCCGTGAGCGACCCGGTGCTCCCGCCGTACAGCTGGGTCGTGGAACACGCCGTACTGCCCAACATGGCGGTCTTCGGGTGGCTGGTGCTGCTCGCCGAGACCGCGCTCGCGGTGCTGCTGCTGACCGGCGCGTGGGTGCGGGCGGCGGCCGCCCTCGGAGTGGCCCAGTCCCTCGCCATCGGCTTCTCGGTCGCCTTCGCGCCACACGAATGGACCTGGTCCTACTGGCTGATGATCGGCGCGCATCTGGTGATCCTGTTCTCGTCGGCCGGGCGGGTGTTCGCGGTGGACGCGGTGCGGTCCGGTACGGGCTCCGCGCGGACGCTCGGCCAGGTGTGGGGCGCGGTGGCGGTGGCCGTGGGCGTGTTCAGCGCGGTGGCGTCGGCGGACGAGCCGCTGGCCCGCGTCGGCTCCGGGCTGACCTCCACCGACTGGTCGCTCGGTCTGGGCCGGTACAACCTCGTCGGCGGGCTGGTGCTGGTGCTGGTCGGCGTACTGACGCTGGTGGCCGCCCGGACCCGGACCGGCGTACTGGGGTGGGCGGCGGCGGCCCTGGGCGTCGCGGCCGCGGTGTCGCTGTACGCGCAGATCGGCTTCAGCGATCCGCTGCTGGGCGGCAACGCGACGTCGGCGGCGTTCCTGCTGTCCGTCGCCCTGGTCGCCGCGACGGTGGCCGCGCCACCTCAGCCCCGTACCCCGTCCCGTAATCCGTCCGGCACTCCGTCCAGCGCAGGGAAGTGACCATGCCCATGAGGCCGATAGGCCGCCGTACCCTGCTGCTCGGCGCTGGAGCGACCCTGCTGCTGAGCGCCTGCGGCAGCGGCGGCGACGGCGGCAGCGGCGGCGGGTCTGGTTCGGGCGCGCGGCCGCTCGGGATCACGGCGATTCCCGACCAGGACCCGGAGCTGCTCAACCGGCTCTATCCCGCCGTGGCCGAGCGGTTCGCCGACGCGACCGGGCTGGACGTGGTCTACCGCCCTGTCACCGACTACACCGCCGTGGTGCGCGCCTTCGAGATCGGCGACATCCATCTGGCCTGGATGGGCGGGCTGACCGGCGTCCAGGCGCGCGCCCGCAGGCCGGGCGCGACCGCGCTCGCGCAGCGGGACATCGACGCCGACTTCCACAGCCTGTTCATCGCCCACAGCAAGGCGGGCCTGCGGCCCTTCACGACGGTCGACGGGCTGCGCGACCTCGCGGGCCACACCCTCACCTTCGGCAGCGAGACCTCCACATCCGGCCGTCTGATGCCCGAGTACTTCATGCGGCAGGCGGGGCTCAAGCCGAGCGACCTGCGCGGGAAACCGGGCTTCTCCGGCTCCCACGACGCGACCATCGAACTCGTCGCCAGCGGCAGCTACGAGACCGGGGCCGTCAACGAGCAGGTCTGGAAGTCGGCCGTCGCGGCGGGCGACGTCGACCAGGACACGGTGAGCGTGCTCTGGCGCACCCCCGGCTACGCCGACTACCACTGGCTGGCCCGCCCGGATCTCGACGAGACCTACGGCGCGGGCACCTCGCGGAAGGTGCGGGATCTGCTCCTGGGCCTCGACCACCAGGACCCCGACGACGCGGAACTCCTGAAGCTCTTCGGTGCCAGGTCGTTCATCGCCGCCGAGGACTCGGCCTACGACCAGATCGAGGACGTGGCCCGCGACCTGGGGCTGCTCCGGTGAGCCACGCGGCGGACGCGGCGAATGCGGCGGACGCGATGGGCACGGCCGACGCGGCGGACGCGGCGCCGGTGCTGCGACTGCGCGGCGCGGGTCGCCGGTTCGGCGCGCACGAGGCGCTGCGCGGCCTTGACCTGACCGTGTACGCGGGTGAGCGGGTGGCGGTGCTCGGCACCAGCGGCGCCGGGAAGAGCACCCTGCTGGCGCTGCTCAACGGGTCGCTTGAGCCGACCAGCGGCGCGCTGGAGGTGTTCGGCGAGGACCCGGCGCGCCTGACCGCGCCACGGCGGCGGCTGCTCCAGCGGCGGATCGGCTCGGTCAGCCAGCGCCTCGCCCTGATCGAGCAGGTCCGGGTGCTGCACAACGTCAACGCGGGCAGGCTCGGCCGGTGGAGCACGCCGCGCGCGCTGGCCTCGCTGGTCTGGCCGCGCGCGCTGGACCAGGTCCAGGACGCGCTGGACCGCGTCGACCTGGGCTGGGCGCTGCACGAGCGCACCGAGCGGCTGTCCGGCGGCGAGCGGCAGCGGGTGGCGATCGCCCGGCTCCTTGTGCAGTCGCCTGAGCTGGTGGTGGCCGACGAGCCGGTGTCCAGCCTCGACCCGGTGCGCGCGGCGGGCATCCTCGCCCTGCTCGGCACCGCACCGCGCGCGGCCGAGCCGCCGGTGCGTACCCAGGTGCACGCCCAGGTGCGCACCTTGGTGGTCAGCCTGCACCAGCCCGCGCTGGCGCGCGAGCACTGCACACGGGTGGTGGGCCTGCGGCAGGGCGAGATCGTCCTGGACTGCCCGGCCGCCGACGTGAGCGACGCGGCCCTGCACGAGCTCTACACACTCGACACGCTCGCGTGACGCTCCGACTCGGCGCCGCCCCGCCGCCACCGCCGCCGCCCGCCGCGCCGTCGCCGCCGCCCGCGTCCGCCC